>NZ_LZLL01000380.1:0-17300 GCF_001669335.1 Mycobacterium sp. 1245852.3
GCGCCATCGCCGTGCCCCGCTGTACGCACACCGCTCCGTACAGCCGCACCTTCTTGACCTCGGTCATCAATGCTCCTGCCTTTGCAGATCTGCGTTTCAGATCTCTTTCGTGGATCTGAGAGTATGTCGTGTCCAGCATCGTGTCAACAGATCTGACCAACAGATCTTCTCAGCAGATCGGTTATGGCAGATCTGTTTCTCGGATCTATACTCAGCCGGTAAGTGCTGTGCGGCACGGCCGAACGGGACTCGAAGCCATCCGAGAGATAGGAGCAGCGTTGTCTACTGACGATCCAGATGACCGGGACAACAACCGGCCGACCATCGAAGTCACGAACGGCCAGAACGGCAGGATGACCGCTTCCGCGGTCCTCGACTCGAGAATTTCGATCAGCCACCTTCGGGACGCGGAGTCCATCGGCTCGATCGTCGACGGAGAGTTCCTCGACGTCGAGGAGGAACTGAAGATCGTCCTCGGCGACAACGTGCGGGCGCGAGACCGCAATATCCGCGTGTCATCGGTGTCGTTCCGCGGGGACCATGAACACGACGTCGTCGTCCAGAGCACGCTCCTGATCGATTTCACGCAGTGCGACGCGACTGATCCGAGGTGCAATGACGTGGTCGGCCTCATCGTCTACGACGCAGTTGCCGAGCTCCGCAAGTCGCTGGCACGCGACCTGGCCCAGTACGCCCGAGGGCAGTAGTTTCGCGGGGTCGAAAGAGTGTGACCCGGGCGTTGTCCGAGGGGCAAAGCCTACCGGGGGAGCGTCTGGTCAACAGCCTGAAGCGGTCCATCGACAGCGCGTGGTTCAGCGCGGCCGTGGCCAACGGCCCGGCAGAGACCCTGGCCACCATCACGCCCACCGACGTGTACGCGGGCGGCACGGCGTTCACCGACGCCGACGTGTTCCTCGAGGCGCAGGCCGCGGCCGAGGGCCTGGGCGTGGCGGTCACCAGCTGGGTCACCAGCCCCGGCACCGCGCTGGAGCTGGCGTCGCTGAAGGAGGCAGCTGGCTCGAACAAGCCGCTGCTCCAGGACGCGACAGCCGCGGGCGGCAGGACCGTGGAGGCGTCTATTGCATTACGTTGCCACGGCCTCGCCGCGGGCCGCGCGGGCCAAATCGCCGGCGCGGAGCCGGATCATCCGCTGCGCCGTCCCGATCCGCTGCGCCGGGACGGTGCCCTCGGCGATCCAGCGCCGGAGGGTTCCGTGGGGCACGCCGAGGAACCCGGCCGCGTCCTTGACGGACAGCAGACGGTTCTCGTCGATAAGCGCCGAGTTCGCTTTACTTTGCTTTTCGTTCAACGGGTTAACGTAACTCGCCATGACGTCGCCCTAGGGAAAGGCATGCCTGCGCTTCAAGCAAAAGCGCTAGTCGTAGGACGTTTTCTCGGCGCGTCGCGGGGATGTCTTGTTGCCCAACGCTTTTGTACACTGGCCTACAGAGCTAAGTCGTTTCGACCGCGAGCCTCGACAGCGCTTCGGCCACCGCAGCGTCGCGGCCGCTGACGGCCTGCTGGTAGATCAGCGACGCCTTCGCGGTGGAGTGGCCGAGCCGGTCCATCGTCTCAACGAGGTTGCCGACGCGCGCGGTCTGCGTGCCGCAGAAAAGTGGCGCAGATCGTGGAACCGGACGCCCTCGCGGCCGATGCTGTCGAGCGCGTCGGCGAAGTAGTCGCGGAACACGCGGTCGTTGAGGTGGCAGCCGTCGCGCGCAGGCGGAAACAGAAGCGCGGCAGGCTCTTCGGCGACGTAATCAATCAGGTGCTGTTCGAGGTCAGGCCGATATGCGGCGGCACAACGACTTTGCGTCGCCCAGGCCGGCGTACCACGCGCGCACCGTTTGCGACGAGAGTCCGGGCAGCGGCAGGCCGCCGAGCACGTCGAGGTGGTTGTCGAGGATCGCCTGGTATCCCGCTCGCGTCCGCGGCTCAAATCCCTCTCGTCGATCCACCTCTGGGCGTAGGTCCCGACCGTGAGCACCTCGGCCCGGGCCTGGGCCGCGCGGACCGCCGGTGCCGTCCAGGTGCCGAGCTCATCAGCCGCCGCTCGTTGGCCAGCCAGCCCTCGCCGTCTATCTTCGCGGTGAAGGTCGACGGCGCACAGTGCCGAGCGAAGTCCGGTCCGACGTAGCTAGCCTGCCACCGAGTGCCCTGCTGGCGGAGCCAGCCCCAGCCGCGCCGCCCCTTCTTCCCCGCCATCAGTCACCTCCCGGTCAAGCTATCTGCGAGCTATCCGCGTGCTATCTCGGGCTAGCTCGCGCAAACTCTCAGGTGTAGACCGGTCTACAGTATCGCCTGGTCAGAGGCGGAAACACACTGGCCACGATACCACCAGCAACTAAGAGAACGGCTAACTCGGATCCTGCCGGGGGCACGGGTATGTATCGCCTGGTCAGAGGCCGTTTACAGCGGCCTTCGTTTGGCCGTTCGCGCGATCTACCTGTGATCTTCCCTAGCGGCTGCCATCGCTAGCCAGCGCCTCCGGGTTGTCCGTCGGTCTCCAGCCAATCCGACCGGACGAGCCCTTTATGACAACCGCCATGGTGTACCTCGTCCAGTCTTTCTAGAAAGCTGGCTTAAATTTGACCATACCGAGAAGGTCGGAAATTCCCTCTAGTGTAAGGTCCGGCTCGCTGTCCAGACCGGCGTCCTCCCGAATCTCTTTTTCGCGTTCGACGTCCGCCTCCGTCCAGTGCGTCACACGCACCAAACGTGCCCAAAGATTTGGATCGACCGCCGTGCCGTATCGAGCCCAAGCCGACACGACACCAGCACATTTCGCCATGAACACATCTCTAACGAGACTATCGCCGAGATAAAGCGAAAAGCGCGGATCGACATCAAGCCGATCACAGATGTCGCGTAACGTTTTCGGATTAGGCTTGCGATCTTCACTTGGCAAAACGGTCACGTAGTCACATTCATGATCGGCAGATGATAGGCGTTGGGCGGGTGCATAAAGCCGCTTGATGAACGGCCGTAGACCGAGCTTTTCAATTCTATCCGCACCATTAACCGCCCTAGCGTCGGTATAAGCGACGATCGGCACACCTTCAGCCTCAATCGCTTTAAGCGTCTCATGTACGCCCGGGTAGAGTTGAAGATGCGCTTTTCGCGCCTTGTTAAAAGCGTAGAAGGCGGGGTCTAGCTCTTGTCTGACCTCATCTTCACTGAGTTCAGCGAAGTGGTCCCGAATGCAGCGAGCCTCGCTCAGCGCGAAAGGATGCTCGGAACTTCCATGACGCTGATGGACTGCACGTAAATCATCAAGGAGCACTTCTCTTGGAATAGACCACCGCGTCACCGCGTCATCGATCATCGCATAGAATGACGGTACAAATGAACCCACCCAATCGTAGAGAGTATTGTCAAGGTCGGTAATCAGCAGCGATATCGTCGGCTTCATATTTACCTTACGAACGACCAGTCGTTCAACATTAATCTACCCTTTTTGCTGTCGATTTCTAATGCCGCTTGCCATTCCTGCATAAGAGAAAATGCACGGCGTCGTATTGAGCGCCAAATTTCGAGACGTAGCTCTACCGGCGAAAAATAAAGAAGGTTGAAATAATTTTTAAAACCATCGGTTTCTTTAGACCCGGCACTCCCGCCACCAATGATAGATAGATCGCCCAGCTTATACTGCGGGTTCGCTTGCTCCGGAAGTTCGTAAACCGACGACCGCCAAATAAAAGAACGATGCTTATGGCCGTGAAGAGCCAGCTGAACGCCATGCTTCGCCGCTACTCTCTGTATTCCTACGGCATCCACGGCGATACCGTAGCCACGAGAATAGCCATCAGCTTCCTCAGCGTCCTCCGTTAAGGCAAGGTGATGGTGGATAGCGAGAATGCGCAATGCCAACGTTTGCGGCTTCGTCCAACCAAGATCAGTCGCAACCTTATCAAAGCTTGCGTCGTCAATCTTGCCCATCCCTGCCAGAAATTTTTCCCCTGTACTAAGAGAGGATGAATTCAGGGCACAAATCTCTAGAGAAAGACCCGAGGGCAATAGAAACCTTCTGCCCATGGATAAGTGCACACTAGGCTCGTGACGGAAGAGATCCTTGTAGAACCTCTTGTAGTTCTCCTTCGCGGTAGCCGGTGCATTCTTGACCTCGGCTTTATCCTTATACGTGGCGTCTGTGCTCCATACAATGTCATGGTTGCCGGGAATAATAACTAAGTGATCTGGCCCTAGATCGAGTAAACCAAGCAACAGCGACAAATTCCTTTTAGCTTCCTCGAACTCTTCTTCACTACCCATGAATGTCAGATCGCCGGTAACAACTATTAAGCCAACAGTTTTGCCATTCAGTGCTCGACTTATCGCTTCTACGAGAGTCGGCTTCGTTGGGTCATCGATCTCGCTCTCGAGTCGCCACACATGTTGCTGGCGGGTTTTTCCAGAACCAGGAGCGACGAAATGTGGATCTGTTATATGAAGCACGACGTCGGAGTTGCATTTTACCGGTTCTGCCGAGATGGCCCATGGGAGTGCCGGCACACCGAGTATCATCGGCTTGCTGGAATCGGAAGGAGCCTTGGGTCGCACCTTCCAAATTGTGGTGTCCATTCCTCTCAGCTCTTCCCCTGAGAGAATGACTTTCCCGTTGAATTTTTCAAGCGTTACCGGGGTATAGTTCGGTAACGATGGCGCTTCCGCGTAAGAATAATTCCCGAAAAAATTGTTGACCGGATCACCGATCTTTGCCAGCTTCAACCATGCACGGCTGAATGGACTGTTTCGATAGTAGCTCGGGATCAAGTCATGTTCACCATCCGGTACATCTCTAAGAACAGTGGACCCGTCTTCCTCGCGTGGCCTTACGATTTCTACAACTGTCGCGAACCGCACGTTGTCTGTTCCGGAGTCGAACAATCCTATTTGTTGCGATTTCTTGCTGCGAATCGCGTTCTCTAGCTCCGTCCATACTGGTTGCCGACTATCTTCGGACGGCCGTTTCCACCACCCCCACCAGCAGACTCCGTGTTTTTTGATGATTTTTTGGTGTTCCTCTACTGTTGGGGCGACAAGGTCCCTAAACCGAAATAGGAAATCGATGTTTCCCGGTGCTCCGACCATCGAGACCTCCATGGAATTTGCGTAGTTGATGAATTTCGTTTAATGCTCATGGCCGCGTGATCTAGGCTGCACGCCGGGGTGCCGCCGAAGCGCAACCTCTTGACCAGAGGTAGCGACCGTATGGAGCCTTGACGGCCTCCTTGCCACGGTCAGCATGCTAGTGATCCACTCCGACACGCACCAGGCAATTCGCCTAGTCCATGTCAAAGTGTCGGTCACGCCAGGCCTCTGATACATGCGACTTGACCGGCGATTCGCGGCTGTCAGTTGGCACATCCGGCGATCAGGTCGTTGAAGCACACGCCCCGGGAGCCTGCCAGCGGTGCTGACAAGCCGGACCAACGCCGCGGACAGTGAATCGCACGACCGCCCTGACGGGCAGCCCCGCCACGGTAGCGGCGCGTTCCCGGTCGTGTCGCCCTAAGCATGTCGGCGGACGCTCATAGAGTGCGAGGTGTGACCATGACAACCGCCGACGAGATACAGAACTACGGTGAGGTATTCACCCGACGCTGGGTAGTCGATGTGCTTCTAGACCTAACCGGCTACACAGTGGACCGCGATCTAGCAGCCCTCCGCCTCGTCGAGCCGTCCTGCGGGTCGGGCGCGTTCCTCGGGCCTGCGATCGAACGGCTCATCGCAAGCGCGGTCGCGCATGGGCGCGAGGTCGCGACCCTCGGCGAGTGCATATGTGCATTCGACTTGCGGCCCGAGCATGTCGAGACCTCCCGTAACGTCTGCCGTTCGTTGCTGGAAAGCGCCGGAGCGTCGAAGGAGGTCGCGGCCCGGTTGGCCGGACAATGGGTTCATTGCGATGACTTCCTACTGTCGGGCGTCGGGCTCCTTGCCCACTCTGATGTTCCGCCTGCTGACGTAATCGTGGGCAACCCGCCATATATCCGCTACGACGACCTGCCGGAGACCGCCGCTGCGGAATACCGACGCACGTGGGCGACCATGCGGGGCCGAGGCGATGTCTATGTCGGCTTCATCGAGCGGGCGCTTCGTACCCTCAAACCGGCAGGGCGGGTCGGATTCATCTGCGCCGACCGCTGGATGCGTAACCAGTACGGTGCCGCCTTGCGAAGGCTGGTCGCCAGCAGATTTGCTGTCGAACACGTCTGGACCATGCACGACGTGGATGCCTTCGAAACACGCGTCTCGGCCTATCCAGCGATCATTGTTCTGTCGAACACGTTGCAGCGCGGGGCGACGGTCGCCGAGACGACTGCGGGGTTTGGGCCGGCAAGCGCATCTGCGCTCGCCAAAGCCGCCACGCACGAAGGTTTCGATGAATACATCGACGTGGGGGTGAAGGCACACCGGCTCGCGCAGTGGTTCCCTGGGGATGGCCTGTGGCCTACCGGATCACCGGCGAGGCTCGCGTTGATCGCGCACCTCAACGCTAAGTTCGGACCGTTGCACGACCCTCGCACGGGCACGCGGGTAGGCATCGGCATCGCTACCGGAGCCGATAAGGTGTACGTGACCAAAGATGTGAATGCCGCCGAGGCTGACCGAATGGTGCCACTGTCGATGGCTCAGGACTTGGCGACGGGCGAGTTTGTATGGCACGGCAACTATTTGGTGAACCCGTGGGCAGAGGATGGCTCGCTCGTCGCGCTGGACGGTTACCCGCGCATGGCGGCATACCTGTCGGCGCACCCGGTCCTGCGCGAACGATTCGTTGCGCGCAAGGCCCCTAAGTCATGGTATCGGACGATTGACAAGTTGAGCGCCGGTCTCACGGCCAAACCAAAGCTTTTGCTTCAAGACATGAAGGCCTACATTCACCCCGTCTTGGAACGCGGTGGGTACTACCCGCACCACAACCTCTATTACGTGGTGTCCGACACCTGGGACATGGAGGTCCTGGGCGGTTTGCTGCTCGGGCGGGTTGCGCAGGCGTATATCGAGGCGTACTGCGTCCGTATGCGCGGAGGGACGCTACGGTTCCAGGCGCAATACCTTAGACAGATTCGGGTTCCCTATCCTGAGCGCATCGACCCGTCCGTGGCTGAGGGCTTGCGTATCGCGTTCCGCGAGCGCGATGTGGATGCGGCAACCAAGGCCGCTGGCGAAGCCTATGACATTGATCTGGCGGAGTACGAGCTGACGACACCATGACAGCTACTTTCGATGACTACGACGCCGCTGTCCGCGCGTTCTGGGCCGGACGCGACCTTCAAACACAGAGGCAGATCGACTCGGGAAAGATCGATGCAGGCACTCGCGGATCAGTCACCGGCGGGCAGCACCTTGCTCCACTCCAAGACGTTATCGCCGAGCAGTTCTCGCCCCTAATTGAGTTGGGTGCGGAGGTCCGGCGGACCGGCATTATTCCGCTGCCAGGCTTCTATCGGCGTGCCAAGAACTGGGACATCGTGGTCACCTTCGAGGGCATCCTGGTCGCTGCCATTGAGTGCAAGTCACAGGTCGGCTCGTTCGGCAACAACTTCAATAACCGCACAGAGGAAGCTATCGGGAACGCGGTGGACCTTTGGCGCGCTTACGAGGCGGGCTACGTAGGCAAGGTTCGCCCTTGGCTGTCGTTCGTCTTTGTTATTGAACACGCAGCGGGTTCCACTACCGCAATTCGAGATCAGGGCACTCCCATTTACCGGACCGACCCCGTTTTCGACTATTCGTCGTACATCGACCGATACGGGATTCTGTTTGATCGGCTGGTTCGCGAACGGCTATACGACGCAACCTGTTTGGTCTCAAGCGTTAACGGCGAGGGCATTCGCGACGAGCCGGTACCGGAGGTCTCGACGCAGAATCTCACCGCCGCCATAGCGGGCCGGGTGGCGTACATTCGCGGCCTTACGTGAAGTCCCGAAGCCACGGATGCGATGCATTTCCAAGGTTCACGCTAGGCATACAGACATTGCCCGCATGAGGTCGGACAGCCCCGGCGTCAGTCCGGTACCGGCCGGACGGCCTCGGGCTGCTCCGGCGTGGCGTGGCCGTCGCGTCGGGAGCCGGTGCGACATGCGACGCATGCTCTTGGCTGACGGTCCCTGGCCCTGGAAGACGTTGGCCGCGGGACTGCCGTGGCTCGAACGTGCTCTATCGCACGCATGGTTCTTCGTATGGCACGCGTGGATTCACTTGTGGCAGAACCTATCTCAGTCCCAAGGCACAGTGCTTGGCGGTACCTTTGTCATCATCGCAGCCGTGATCGCGTTCGGCACCGGATCACTCAATCGCAGGGCGCGTGACAACCAATTTGACTACCAGGAATTAAAAGCGCTTTATTCCGAATCGCTCAACCTAACATCGCAATTCGCCGCCAGGCATCTAAAGACCAGTGAAGAACGTCTCGCAGATCAGAGGCAAATAACCGAAAAAAGACCGATTTCGCCGCGCGGGAAGCGATCTGGACGCTACGTTTCTTCTCCTGAGGAATGCAAAGGTGGCGTCAGTCAGTGGTGCCCTCGCGGTTCCGCTGGGACAGCAGGATCGCTCACAAGGGTTGAGGAATAAGGTGAGATGTCTCCCGTGGGTACTTTCGGCGGCCTTATTTTTGGCTGGGTGCGGGTCTGACCAGCAGACTTCGTCTTCGTCGCATCCAAACATGCCTGCCGCGCCCACGCGGCCACCTCCACCTGCTAACCTGGCGCAGCTTTGCGATGGACTGACATGGCCGCGGCCGATCCCGGCTGTCGTGGGCGTGGAAGTCGGCAATGCGGTTTCACTTATCTGCTGGGACGACGTTAGGGCGGTCGCGCCGGATGGTCATGACCCGCTGAACCATCCGAACGATGGGGACAAGGGTGTTGTATATCCGATCACCGATATTTCGCCGGCGCCGGGAACCATGGTTGGTCGCAAAGACGTGATAACCGCCCAGGTTGTTCCTGAAGCTCTATCCGCCGCTCAACCGGCTTTCTTCCCCTGTGGTTGGGTCACCACGGACGAGGCGGCCGGGCTTTTGGGTGGCTCGCCCACAACCGCGTTACCGACCGGAGACGAGCCTGGCTCCGTTACTCCTTCCTGCGATTACCACAATGACTCTCACTTCGTCACCTCCGAACTGCAGCTGCCTGCCGACTTCCCTGTGGACGCGCGAACCGAGCAAGACATGCACGCCGCGAGCGGACATTGGAGTGAGTTGAGTGGCCTTCCCGGCCGAGCGACGTGCAGCGAGTCGGAGAACGAACAACACAAGAAGTCGACTTGGTTGTTGGTACTTCTGAGCGGTAACAGGCTCTATCAGGCGCTGGGCATCGAGGGCGAATCATGCGACACACTTAAGCAATTCGCCCAAACAGCGATTCCTCGCATTGGCAAATCTGGATGACGCGGTAAGCGATAGGCGGACCGAAGTCGATGACGCGCGAGGACTTTGCGCGCGGTCTATATATTTTGCGCCACGCATATTGCCGCTCAGTATGGCGACCGCACCGCGCTACTGCTCTCTCAGCGATCGCCCTGCACTCGCGCCGCATCGGTGACGACACGATCATCCGGCGAGACACGCACAAACTTTTGCCCGAAAGGACAGGCCGCCACCGTCAAGTCACGCAAGCCCTCCATGGTGGGAGCACGCGCCCTGGCGATGTGTTGAGTGGGTGTAAGTCCCATCTCGACAAGGCAGGTCCAGGCCGCCCTTACTCTGGTCGTGGTCCGGGCCCGGACGACATTCACGGTCGACGTTCACATAGTCACACCCCGGCGACAATGGCGCTGGTGCGAGCCACGTTGTCCCCAACGTCAGCAGCACGGCCGCCGCTGCCCGCCCGATTAGCTTCACGCGCTTGGTTATATGTCAATTCACGCCAGCAGAAGGTCAAAACCGTCAAATTCCTCCAAACGACTTGAATAAATTCATTTTGCCTATCGCTGTCGAGCGACCCACCGCCAATCTTGATCGCCTTCGGCGGCGTCATGGGCGCCGGCCACGAATGGCGCAGAGCCAAGCGCTCCGCGTGCGAACCGGTTATGACCGCCACGCGGTCGCTGACTGGTCGTATCAATCTGCCCCAGTCCATGCTGCCGCTCGGCAAGAGGCACGTACTCTTTGTCGCTGTTGCAGATTTCGACTGTGGGAGCCCGCTTTCCGGGCTTGCCCATGCAGGGATAGTTCCGCGCGCCCCCCACGCTGATCGGTGAATCCTGGGGGAGTTTGCAGTAGAGGTTGTCCGGGGTGTCGGCCTCGCTCACGTCGGCCGGCGAGCGCCACTGCGACGGCGGCAGAAACCCCACCGTGCACGCCGGCGGGTCGGCGATCGTCAGCGTGAAGCCGCCGACCGCCAAACCGGTCGGGTTGGTGACGCCGTGGGACCCATAGGCCGCGACGGACGGGGGAGCAGCACCAGGAGTTGCTCGAGCGCCGGGTGATAAACCACGCCGATCTGGCCGATCGTGGACAGGTGCGCCAAGAACACCGGCAGCGTAGGCTTCATCTGATCTAGCAACCGCGAAACCTCTTGCTCGAAGCCGGGTCCGGCGTGCAGCAGCTTCCGGAACTGCGCATCGTCGGTCACCATCTGGTCGGTGAAACCGGCGAGGTTGTGCGCCCACCGTCGCGTCTGGTCGGACGCCTGCGCCTGCGCGTCCAGGAAGGGCGCACCGTCGTCGACCAGGGCGCGCGTGTGGTCGACCAGGCCCGACGCGTCGTGCGACAACCTGCTCGACGAATCGAGCAGGGACTCCAGGTCATAGCCCGCCCCGTTGAACGCGGTGAACGACTCGTCGAGCAACTGCCCGAGCTTGTCTTTGGGAATGCTTTTCACCAACGCGCTGAGCTTGTCCAGCATCGGTCCCACCGGTCGCGGAATGCTGGTGTCGCGCGCGGCGATCACCGACCCGTCGCGCAGATACGGTCCCGCTTCCGAGCGCGGCACCAGATCCACGTACTGCTCGCCCACCGCGGACATGCTACGCACCGCCGCATGCACATCGGCGGGGACCTTCGGCGAAGTATCAAGCTGCAGTGTGGCTTCGCGCCGGCAGCGGTCGGGCCGACCGCGGTCACCTTGCCGATCTGCACGCCGCGGTAGGTGACGTTGCTGAACCGGTACAGGCCGCCGGTATCGGGCAGCTCCAGCGTCACGGTGAGCTTGCCGATCCCGAGCAGCGTCGGCACCTGCTTGTACTGGAAGAACATGAACGCCATCGCGACCACCGAGGCGAGCGCAAAGGTGGTCAGCTGTATCCGGACGAAGCGCGTCAGCATCAGCCACCGCCCCGCGACGGTTGGTCCACGGGCGCAATGGCACTCATGTCGGTCGCCACCACAGCGGGCGTCGGCGGGGGCGTGCCAGCAGGGGGCGGTGCGCCGGGCGCAGGCGGCGCCAAAGGCGTCGTCACGCCGAACCCGAGCGGGTCGTAGGTGTAGTTGCCGTACCACGAATCGCCTGGGGCGGGCACCAGCGGCGCGTCCGGATCTCCCCACCGGGTGCCCGCGAGCAACGTCCTCTTCAGCCGGGGGATGGTCACGTCGATGACGGCAAACACGTTGAAGTAGTCGCCCCGCACCGCGCGGTCGATGAAGTTGTGCGTGAACGGGAACGTTGGCACGTATCCCAGCACCGTGCTGAGGTCGGGCCCCACGTCGGCTAGCGCCTGGATGGTCGGCTCCGGTTCTGCAGGTTCTTCACCAGGTCGGCCTGGGTCTGGTTGACCAAATGGGTTGCGGTGTTGCTGAAGACGCGGAGCTTGTCCAGCGCTGCGGTGATGCGCGGCCGCTCCCGGATCAGCACGTCGAGCGCGGGCGGAATCTTGCGCAGCGCCTGGGTGATCACCTCCCACTGCGAGGCGAACGTGCCGGCCAGCCGGTTCAATGAATCGATCGACGCGATGATCCTGTCGCGCTGTTGATCCAGCACACCGACGAAGTCGTCGAGGCGCGTCAACAGCTGGCGCACGTCGGTCTCGTGGCCGGACAACGCCGCGCTGAAATTGAGCACGATGTCGCCGATCTGGCCCAGCCCGCCGGAATTGAGCACCACCGACAGCGCCGAGAGCGTCTGCTCGGTCGAGGGATACGACGACGAGCGGTCCAGCGGAATGGTGGCACCGGGCTGCAGCCGTCCCCGCCCAGGCTGGCCCAGCGGGGGATTGAGCTCCACGTGCATCGACCCGACAGGCTGGTCTGCCCGACGGCGGCCACCGCATTCCCGGGCACCACGACATCGGGATTGACCGAGACCTCGACGTCGGCGTGATCGCCCTTGACTCGCATCCTGCCCACGCTGCCCACGATGACGTCGCCCATCATCACCGACGAATTCGATTCCAGCGTGCCGACATTGGCGATCTCGACGTGATACACGTGGGCATCCGACCCGCGCCCGACCGCGCCGGGCAACGGCAGCGAGTTCACACCCTGAAACGCGCAACCGCCCACGGCGAAGCACGCCACAATTAACAGCCCAAGGACCCGCGTCATGGCGGCGGCGCCCCCAGCCCGGCCGCCGCTGGCTGATCAGCCGGAGGCGCCGGCCCGCCATGGTCGGCCGGGAGCAACAGATCCTCCACACCGTGCGGCGTCGAATCACCGTTGATGCCCGTATAGGCCCACACCGCCGGCGGAACGTCGGGCGGTGTCGGTGAGGGCCCTTCGGCGCCGGGCGCCAGGCGCGGGGGACCTCAGGTACATGAGTGAACCCCGAAAGCGCTGGCGCATGTGCTAGCTCTTTCCGGCAACGCTCTATACCTCCGAACAGCGGTGCCGACTACGGCCGAGGAATCCTGCTGGGCTAGAACGGGACTCGCGTGGATGACGCCAACGCCTCTGCCCAAAGCAGGCGAGCAATAGATTCGGCGGCTGCTGACACACAACGCTCCCGCCGGAAGCCGATGCGGCGTGTCGGTGCGGTATTGCACCAAGTTTCTGTTTACCCTCCGTCCAGGGCCACAACCTGCAGCTTTTTTCGTCACATCTATAAGCCGTTGCGGCGGCCCCGGAGCGGACACCCATGACGAGCATCTCGCGGGCAAAGGTCGCCAGCGCCGCACGAACGTTCGGCCGGGTCGCTTTGTTGTCCGCGGTTGCCGCGTCGCCGGTGATATTGGCCGCCGGGGTGCACGCCAACCCGGGCGCTCCCGTCCCCGACGCCGACCATGAGTTGGGAATGTATGGCGATCCCATCGCCGCCGCGCCCTACTGGCGCGAACAACACGCTTCCGACTGTGGGGAGATGGCGGTGGCCGATGTGGTCGGCGAGATTACGGGACGCGAGCCATCCGAACAGCAGATGATCACTTTGGCCGAAAACACGCCGAGCACAGCGGGTCACAAGCCGATTTGGACGCCGACGGGCACCACCGATATCGCCGACCTTCCGGTACTGCTGTGGCACTACTGGATCAGAGCCGAGAACATTCAGACTGATACCGCCGCCGTGGCGCGCAAGCTGAGCGGAAACCACAAGGTCATCGCCATTGTCAATGCCGAAACCATTTGGAACCGGCCCGGGAAGCGGAACTTTGCAAACCACTTCGTGGTGGTCACCGGCATTGACAGCAGGGCCGGTGTGGTCCATCTCAACGACAGCGGCATCAGTACCGGCCGCAACGAGCAGGTCCCCATCGCCGTCTTCGAGCGGGCGTGGGCCCCGAACTACAACTCGGCTATCGTGACCAAGTGATGAGTCGCCCACCCGTAGCGAAATAACCTGCAAGCAAACGCAATCGAACAGCGGTGTTCACTACAGTCGAAGCACGCGACGCGCACAAGAAAGGACCGGGGCGGATGACGCGAATGCCCCTGGTGAGTACCGACCGCCAACCCGACGGGATCAAGCAGCCCATCGCGCGCCCCGACACGCTCAACGTGCTGAAACTAATCGCCAACGCGCCCAACATCTTTGACGGTTGGGCGCAGATGACGGGCGAACTGTTCAAAAGCCCCACCTTCACCCCGCGGATGCGCGAAGTGATCATCCTGCGGGTGGGCCACCTGCAGGACTCGCCCTACGAACTCGCCCAGCACGTCATCTTCGGCCGCACCGCGGGGCTCACCGACCAGCAGATCGACGCCCTCCAAGACAAAGCGGACGTCGACGCGGCCGGCTTCACCGACGACGAACGCACCGTCATCGACACCGTCACCGAGCTGTGCACCACCCGCCACCTCAGCGACGACTCCTTCGCCACGGCCCACGCCCTGCTCGGCGACGAGGCGCTCACCGAACTGCTGATGATCGTCAGCTGCTACTACGGCCTCGCCTTGGTCCTCAACGCCGTCGACCTGGAGATCGACGCATGACCCGGATCCCGTATCGCCAGCCCGAACAGATGCCCGACAGAGCCCGCGAGTTGACCGCGCGGCGGGGCAATCTCAACGTGTACCGCGCGCTAGCCAACGCCGAAAAGGTGTTCACCGGCTGGATGGTGGCCGGCGACGCCGCGCTGACCAGCCCGGTGCTGCCCAGAAGGCTTCGCGAACTCATCGTGCTGCGCACCGCCTACCTGATGGACTGCCCCTACGAACTCGGCCAACACAAAGACGTCGCGCAAACCGTCGGAGTCGACGTCGAAGCCATCGACGCCATCACCTCCGAATCCGACTGGAAAACAAGCCAATTCGACGCCACCGAGCTGGCCATTTTGCACCTGACGACCGAACTGGTGACCACCCGCCGCGTCGCCGAACCGCTCTTCCAACAAGTGCACACCGCCCTCGGCTCGGAGGCCACCGTCGAGACGCTGATGGTCATCGCCCGATACGCGGGCCTGGCGCTGATGCTCAACGCGCTCGACGTGGACCTCGACGAGACCGCCCGGCTCCCAGTACCGCCGACGGGGTCAGGCCAAAAGTAATTACCGAGATTGCCTAATCTTCCCTCCGACCAGGGGGGCCTCCCGTAATGTCCATGGAATGGTGGAGCGCAAGCAGCCGTCGACCCGCCTGTCAGCCGAGGACTGGCTCGAGGTGGGTTACACCGTCCTTGCCCATGAGGGAGTGCGCGCACTCAAGGTCGAACGCCTCTGCCAGCAGGCGGGTGTCACCCGCGGCAGCTTCTACTGGCACTTCGAGGACATCGAAGCGTATCGGGCCGCACTGGTCGAGTCGTGGAACAAATTCCTGGAGCGCGACCGTCAGGCGCTGACCGAGCTCGACGGGCTACCTCCGCGGGAACGGCTGTCGGCCCTGACCGAAACGCTGGTCAGCCCCAAATACTGGGTGCTCGAGCGGGCGATGCGCGAATGGGCCCGCCTGGACCCGGTGGCCGCCGAGAACATCCGCGCCGCCGACCGGCTGCTGCTGCGCACCGTGATAAAGGCCTACTGCGACTACGGTTTGAGCTACGAGGACGCCAGACTGCGCGCCGAACTGACCTTCGCCGCAGGGATCGGCCTGCTGCACCTCACCACCTCGGCCGAGCAGGCCCGGTCGGTGGCCCAACGAGAAAGATTCCTGGCCGTGATGCTGGGCGAGTCGGGGACGGGCCAAGCCAAATCAGATCATGGCGATGGGTGAGATCTTCGCGCCAATCGCCAACGCCCCGGCCAACTCTCGACTGGCGTCGTAGTCGAACACGACATGTCCCGCGGCGATATCCACGTCGCGCTTGGCGCGCTGCAGTGGGCTCGACAAGAAGTGTGCGCTGGCGCCCGCGGCCTCCATGAGATCGGCGATGATCGCCCGGCTTTCGTGCACGGTGCGCGCGGCCGCCAACCGCGCGTCAGCCCGCACCGACCGGCTCACCCGTTCGCCGCTGACGACGATCGACTCGATCTCGTCGGCGGTCCGAGCCGCCAGCGCCCGCAGTGAACTCAGCCGCACCCGAGCCTCGCCCAGCCTGATCTGAGCGGCCGGCTGGTCTTTCTGCGCCACCCCGCTGTAGGCCAGCACGCGCTCGCTGAGCCGTTCGGCGAAGAGCTCGGTCACCCGCTCCGCGGTGCCGAGCACGGGCATCGACGCCGTCAGCGCCAGCGCCGGAACCATCGGCCACCGGTACGTCGCGACCCCGTGTGCAGCCGCGCCGGGTGCCGTCCCGCCGTAGATGTCGGCCACGGCGACCACTCGGTGCTCGGGGACGAACACGTCCGTGATGACGAGATCATGCGAACCGGTGCCGCGCATGCCGGCCGTCTGCCAGGTGTCTACCACCTCGACCCGGTCGGCGGGCAGCACGACGAGCACCGGATCGATACGGTCCTGCCGTTCGATGAGCGCGCCGACGATCATCCAATCGGCATCCATCGCACCGGTCGCCCAGGACCACCTGCCGGTCAGGCGCACGCCACCGTCGACCGGCACGCCCCGGCCGGTGGGGGCCAGGGGAGCCGGCGCCAGCACTGGGCCGGACGCGAAGACTTCGTCCTGAACGCGCGGATTGAACAGCGACAGCATCCAGTTGTGCAGCGCGTAGAACCCCAGCGTCCAGGCGCTCGACGCGCAGCCGTGCGCCATCCGCCGAATCGGTTGCAGCAGTTCGGGAAACGAGGCCTGAAGGCCGCCGAACCGGGCTGGCAGCAGTAACCGAAACAGGTCGGTCTGCCGGAAATCGCTGATCGTCGCGGCGGGCAGGCGCCGCAATCGCTCGGCCTCCTCGGCGCGATCGGCCAGCCGCGCAACGAATTCGTCGGTGACGCCGTGCAGCGGTTGGCGTTCGACCACGGACATGCCCGAGACCGTAACATACTTTTTAGTATGGCGCGGCATCCGGTGCATAGGCACGGCATCGCTAAGCCAGGCCCGATGTCGCGATCTGTGGGAAACGTGACGCAAACGTGGGGAGCCCGGGGCAAGCGGGCGGCGCCACACTGGTCGCGCGGGGTATCGAGCGTGGTGGCAGTTGAACGTCGGATGAATTCGTCTCCGTGGATGAACCGACTCGGCCGGGGTTCCGTCTGCGTTGTGTCGCAGCGCTTTACCCGTGCTTGGAGGTTCGGCGATCGTGAACAATCCGCAGCACGGCCAGGTGACGACCCTCGTGCGCCCCCTTGGAGCGGCGGAGCGGCTCTTCTATCGCTACAGCGAACGCAATCCCGCGCATTTCTCGATCGTGGCGGAATTCGGTGCGGTGCTTGCCGAAAAGCCGCTGCGGGCCGCGGCGCACGGTCAGCTCGACGGGCGGGACGTCCGCCGCACGATAGAAGCCCAGACGCGAGCCGGGGTGGTCCTCGATGTGCACGGATAGCAGGGGATGGCGTCGCAGAACGGCGGCCAAGGCGGCCCGCAGCGGCTTTTCGGCAAGCACCGCACCGAATTCCGCCACGATCGAGAAATGCGCGGGATTGCGTTCGCT
>NZ_LZLL01000381.1:0-3220 GCF_001669335.1 Mycobacterium sp. 1245852.3
TCGACGGCAGCCGTCCGCCCGGGAAGATCTCGGTGACAATGAATTTGATGAACCGGGCGAACGTGAACGAGATCGGCATGCCGCGCTCGACCATCTCCGTCGGGTGCAGCCCGGTGATGGTGTGCAGCAGCATGATCCCGTCGTCGGGCAGCAGGTCGTGCGCCAGAGTGAAGAACGCGTCGTAGCGTTCGTGCCCGAAGTGCTCGAAGGCGCCGATGCTGACGATCCGGTCGACCGGCTCGTCGAACTGCTCCCAGCCCTGCAGCAGGATCCTGGCCGACCGCGGGCTCTCGGACTTCGCGATCAGCTGTTCGACGTGGTCGGCCTGGTTGCGGCTCAGGGTGAGGCCGACGACGTTGACGTCGTACTTTTCCATCGCCCGCATCATGGTGGCCCCCCACCCGCAGCCCACATCGAGCAACGTCATGCCCGGCTGCAACCCGAGTTTGCCGAGGGCGAGGTCGATCTTGGCGATCTGGGCCTCTTCCAGCGTCATGTCGTCGCGCTCGAAGTACGCGCAGCTGTACGTCTGGGTGGGATCGAGGAATAGCCGGAAGAAGTCGTCCGACAGGTCGTAGTGGGCCTGCACATCGTCGAAGTGCGGCGTTAAATCAGTCCCCTCCGGGGGCTCCGACGTGGTTGGCATTGTGCCAGCCTAGTCGCCGGTATGTTGGAAGCAATGACCTCGCCCGTTTTCGTTGACGTCGACACCGGCGTGGACGATGCGCTGGCGCTGATCTACCTGTTCGCCAGCCCGGACGCCGAAGTGGTCGGCATCGCCTCGACCGGGGGAAACGTTGGGGTGGAACAGGTTTGCGAAAACAATCTCGGCCTGCTGCAGCTGTGCCAACGCACCGGGATACCGGTTTCCAAGGGCTCGCCACAGACCCTGACCGGCCCGATGCGGCTGCCGTCAAAAGTCCACGGCCCCAGGGGATTGGGCTATGCCGACCTGCCGCGGGGCTCGGGCCGGCTCACCGACTATGACTCGGCGAGCGCCTGGGTGCGCGCGGCGCGGGCCTTTCCCGGTGAGCTCATCGGGGTGGCGACCGCCCCCTTGACCAACTTGGCGCTGGCGCTGCGCGCCGAACCCGAGCTGCCGACGCTGCTGCGCCGGCTGGTGATCATGGGCGGGTCCTACGACCACCGGGGCAACACCACGGCGGTGGCCGAGTGGAACATCAGCGTCGATCCCGAGGCGGCGGCCGAGGTGCTGGCGGCGTGGCGCCCCGAAACCGTTGGGCAACAGCGGCTTCCGATCCTGTGCGGTCTCGACCTGACCCGCAAGGTCGCGTTGACGCCGGATCACCTCGCGCGGCTGGCCGCGGCCGCGGGGGCGACGACGACGCGGCTGAGCGAAGCCGACGAGCCCGGCACCCGGTCGGGCGCGTCCAACCCGCTGATCCGGGTGATCGAGGACGCGACGCGGTTCTACCTGGAGGCCTATCACGAACTCGGCCACGGGTATCAGGCACACATGCACGACCCGTTGGCCGCCGCCGTCGCGCTGGACCCCGAACTGGTCAGCACGCGTGCGGCGACGGTGGACATCGAGCTGACCGGGACCCTGACCCGCGCCATGACGGTGACCGATTGGTCGGATCGTCGAGAACCCAACGCGCTGATCGGCATTGACGTCGACGCGGCGGCGTTCTTCGATCGGTTCATCGAACGGGTGGGGCCGTTCGCACGGCAGTTGGGGGGTTGACCGATGAAGATTCGCGCGATCGAACTGATCCGGGCGGGATGGGGTGCGGTGCTGCTGGCCGCCCCCGCTGAGGTGCTCGATCACATCCACGGGGTGCAGGTCGACCGCAAGGCGCTCGTCGTCACCCGGATCCTGGGCGCCCGCCATCTGACCCAGGCGGCCCTGTCGGGAGTCAACCCCGGCCCGGAGGTGCTGGCGGCCGGGGTCTGGGTCGACGTCGTGCACTCGGCGACCGCGCTCGGCCTGGCGGTCCTCGACCGCCGCCGCGCCCGCGGCGGGGTCACCGACGCCGCCGTCGCGGCGACCTGGGCGGCGCTCGGCTGGCGGCATCTGCGCGCCGGACGGGCCAGGACAGACGGCGTCCGGGGCCGCGACCGGCTGGCCCGCACCGTGGTGGGCGCCCTGCCCGGCGGCGGCGGGCTGATGGCGCGGGCGCAGGCGGTGCGCGCCCAATAGCGGGCGGATCCCGCCCGGGCCAACGCGGCCGTCAAACGAAGAACCACCAGCTGATGGCGCCTTTTGCGGTCAAGAATCCCGGCTTACGCCGTGTCTCGTTGCCCCAAGTTTTTGATGTTGGGACAATGGAAGTTCGTACTTGACGAATTGGTGGGGAGTGGGGCTCGACGTCCAGCGTCATCGGCTCTCATCAAGTGAAAGGTTTTGCGAGTCATGACGGAGCTGGTTACCGGGAAAACGCTGCCGAACGTGGTCGTCACTGGCGTCGCCATGACGACCGCGTTGGCTACTGACGCCGAGAGCACCTGGAAGCTGTTGCTGGACAGCCAAAGCGGTATCCGCAAACTCGAGGATTCGTTCGTCGAGGAGTTCGACCTGCCGGTGCGCATCGGCGGGCACCTGCTGGAGGAATTCGACGGCGGCCTGACGCGCGCCGAACGCCACCGGATGGGCTACCTGCAGCGGATGTCGACCGTGCTGAGCCGACGGGCCTGGGAGAACGCCGGCTCACCCGAGGTCGACCCCAACCGGCTGATGGTCTCCATCGGCACCGGCCTGGGGTCGGCCGAGCAGATCGTGTTCAGCTATGACGACCTGCGGGCCCGTGGCATCAAGGGGGTCTCGCCGCTGGCGGTGTCGAAGTACATGCCCGACGGCGCGGCCGTCGCGGTGAGCCTGGAGCGGCACGCCAGGGCCGGGGTGATCACGCCGGTGTCGGCGTGCGCGTCGGGTTCCGAGGGGGTGGCCCAGGCCTGGCGCAACGTCGTCTTCGGTGAGGCCGACGTCGCCATCTGCGGTGGCGTCGAGGTCAGGATCGAGGCGGTCGCGATAGCGGCGTTCGCCCAGATGCGCATCGTGATGTCGACCAAGAACGACGACCCGGTGGGGGCCTGCCGCCCCTTCGACCGCGACCGCACCGGATTCGTCTTCGGCGAGGCCGGCGCGCTGATGGTCATCGAAACCGAAGAACACGCCAAGGCCCGCGGCGCCAACATCCTGGCCCGCATCATGGGCGCCAGCATCACCTCCGACGGCTACCACATGGTCGCCCCGGAC
>NZ_LZLL01000382.1:0-8741 GCF_001669335.1 Mycobacterium sp. 1245852.3
AACGTCACTGCGTTGGACGGGATGCGCCCGGCGGCAGGGGTGACCGAATTGCCACCCGCCGACGGGTACGTGGCCACCGCCGCCCATCCCGGACGCCCGGAGGTGCTCACCGCATGGATGGACGCCGCCGTCGTCGACGAGAACGACCCCGTCGCCACCGACGACGACCTCGACCTGTTCAACGAGCGCAACGGGCCGCCCTATTCGCCGGAGTTTCTCGCCCGGTACCGCAGCGCGCAGACCGCACGCAACCACGCCATCACCGACTGGGCCGAGACCGAGCTCAAACGCGTTCGCGCGGCGGGGTTTTCCGACCGGCCGTTTTCGGTGATGCGGACCTGGGCCGATCCTCGGATGGTCGACGCCAGCATCGAGCCCACCAAGCGGGCACCCAACATGTGCTACGCGGGCGCGCCGGCCAAGGCGAACCGCTCGGCGCACGGCATCGCGGCGGCCTGCACGCTGCGCAACTGGCTGGGCATGTGGAGCCTGCGGGTGGCCCAAACCCGCGCCGAACCGCACCTGGCCCGCATCGCCTGTCCCGCCCTGGTGATCAACGCCGAGGCCGACACCGGGGTGTTCCCCTCGGATGCCCAACGCATCTTCGACGCGCTCGCCGGCACCGACAAGACGCAGGCCTCGGTGGACACCGACCACTACTTCACCACCCCGGGCGCACGCACCGAGCAGGCCGACATCATCGCCCACTGGATCAACAAGCGGTGGCGCTGATCGCCGCGAACGGCCGGTGGCGACCCGCGGCGCCCGGCAGCGGGAGGCCACGAGCCCATGTCGTCAACCAACCGACTGGTTGTTAGCTTGGAAGGTACTTGGCCGAAACGGCGTCCTGCAGCAACGGAAGGCGACCAATGCCGATCGCGATAAATCCCGAGCATCAAGAGCTGGCCGATTCCGTGCGATCGCTGGTGGCGCGCGTTGCGCCGTCGGAGACGCTGCACGCGGCCATGGAGACTCCCCTCGAGAACCCTCCGCCGTACTGGCAGGCGGCGGCCGAGCAGGGACTGCAGGGCGTCCATCTGGCCGAGTCCGTCGGCGGCCAGGGCTTCGGCATCCTCGAATTGGCCATCGTGCTGGCCGAATTCGGTTACGGGGCGGTGCCTGGCCCGTTCGTGCCGTCGGCCATCGCCAGCGCCCTGATCTCCGCGCACGACCCGGACGCGAAGGTGCTCGCCGAGCTGGCGTCGGGCGCCGAGATCGCCTCCTTCGGACTGAGTTGCAGTGCGCTGACCGCCACCCGGCACGCCAATTCGCTGGTGATCCGCGGCGAAGTCCGCGCGGTGCCCGCGGCGGGGCAGGCCACGCTGCTGGTGCTGCCGGTCGCGATCGACAGCGGCGAGGCCTGGGTGGTGCTGCGCGCCGATGAGCTCGAGATCGAGCCGGTGAGGAGCCTCGATCCGCTACGACCCGTCGCCCACGTGCGAGCCAACGCCGTCGAGGTGGGTGAGGACGTCGTGCTGACGAACCTGAGCATGGCGACCGCGCACGCGCTGATGACGACGCTGCTGTCCGCCGAGGCCATCGGTGTGGCGCGCTGGGCGACCGACACCGCCTCGCACTACGCCAAGATCCGCGAGCAGTTCGGCCGGCCGATCGGCCAGTTCCAGGCCATCAAGCACAAGTGCGCCGAGATGATCGCCGACACCGAGCGGGCCACCGCGGCCGTCTGGGATGCCGCCCGCGCGATCGATGAAGCCCGCGAAAATGATTGGGACACAGCGGGTTCGCATGTCGAGTTCGCCGCCGCCGTGGCGGCGACGCTGGCGCCGGCGGCCGCCCAGCGCTGCGCGCAGGACTGCATCCAGGTGCACGGCGGGATCGGCTTCACCTGGGAGCACGACACCAACGTCTACTACCGCCGGGCCTTGCTGCTGGCCGCCTCCTTCGGCCGCAGTGCGGACTACCCGCAGAAGGTGGTCGACACGGCCACCACCACCGGGATGCGGGCGGTGGACATCGATCTCGATCCCGACACCGAGAAGCTGCGGGCGGAAATTCGCGCGGAAGTCGCCGCGCTCAAGGAGATCGAGCGTGAGCAACGCAAGGTCGCCATCGCCGAGGGTGGTTGGGTGCTGCCCTATCTACCGAGGCCATGGGGGCGGGGTGCCGGCCCGGTGGAGCAGATCATCATCGCCCAGGAATTCGCCGCCGGGCGGGTCAAGCGGCCGCAGACCGGGATCGCGACCTGGATCGTGCCGTCGATCGTGGCGTTCGGCACCGAGGAGCAAAAGCAACGGTTCCTGCCGCCGACCTTGCGCGGCGAAATGATCTGGTGTCAGCTGTTTTCCGAACCGGGCGCCGGATCGGATCTGGCCGGCCTCACCACCAAGGCCACCCGCACCGACGGCGGCTGGCGCATCACCGGCCAGAAGATCTGGACCACCGCCGCGCAGTTCTCCCAGTGGGGCGCGCTGTTGGCCAGGACGGACCCCAGCGCCCCGAAACACGCCGGCATCACCTACTTCCTGCTGGACATGAAAAGCGAAGGCGTCGATGTCAAGCCGCTGCGCGAGCTCACCGGCAACGCCATGTTCAACACCGTCTACATCGACGACGTGTTCGTGCCCGACGAGTGTGTGCTCGGTGAGGTCAACCGGGGCTGGGAGGTCAGCCGCAACACGCTGACCGCGGAGCGAGTGTCGATCGGGTCCAGCGAGGCCAACTTCCTGGCCACGCTGGCCCAGTTCGTCGAGTTCGTCCGCGACGGCCACTTCGACCAGATCGCCCAGCATCGCGCCGGCCAGTTGATCGCCGAGGGCCACGCGGCCAAGGTGCTCAACCTGCGCTCGACGCTGCTGACGCTCGCCGGCGGGGACGCGATGCCGTCGGCAGCGATCTCCAAGTTGCTGTCGATGCGCACCGGCCAGGGCTATGCCGAATTCGCGGTCTCGTCGTTCGGCACCGATGCCGCGATCGGTGACCCCAACGAATTGCCCGGCAAGTGGGGCGAATACCTGTTGGCCAGCCGCGCCACTACGATCTACGGCGGCACCTCCGAGGTGCAGCTGAACATCATCGCCGAACGGTTGCTGGGCCTCCCCCGCGACCCGTAAGCCGTCGCGAAAGTGCCCCCAAACAGGGCCATGCCGACCTGACGAAGTCAGGCCGGCATGGGTCCCCCCATACGCGGTCGGCCATCCCGAGGGTTGGCGTGTCGGCGACGGCCGCTTACCGCGCGGAGATGGTGGTCACCACCACCAGTTCCACCAGTGCTGGGGGCCCCAGTAGCCACGGCCCCAGTTGCCGTGGCCCCAGTTGCCGTGCCCCCAGTTGCCATTTCCCCGACCATCATGGCCGCCCCATCCGCGACCGCCGGGGCGATCGGGGATGAAGCCCGGTCCGCTGTGCGGCCCGGCACTGGCGAAGCTGGTGGTGGCTGCGGGCGCAGGAGCGGCCGCAGCCATGGGGGCGCCGCCGATAAGCAGCGCGCCGGCCACAGCCCCGGCACCTATGACACCTGCGGCCGCGCCGCGTAATGATCGCCCGAAGATCATTAGAGTCATTCCTTCCAACCACTTGCTATCGATAACAAAAACGTTAGTGGGACATTTCTGAGCAAACAAGTGCAATTCGCTTTTTGGATTGTGAATTAGACAACAACGACGTCGCACCGGCGCGAATACTGGCGCCTATTTCCGATGCGAATTTATGCAATTCAGTTCGTCATAAATACTGATGCCGGCGCCACACCATCCCGGTTTTCCCAGCTCAACGGCAATCTACTGAATTACTGGCTCACCGAACGCGTATCTACTGACGTCCGCTTTCACGCATTATCGCATTCGCTGATTCCGCGCCCTTCCCGTCAAATTTGTCCACGCCATTCAGCATCACACGCAACCGGGTTACATGCAGACAGCTACATTTATCCATTTGCGAGAGAATCTGCGGAACGGGCCGGCGTGCGCGGCACGCAACTGCGGTTCGACGCGCCCGGCGGCCGACCGGCCCCCGGGCGGCCCGGCGACGCGACTTACGCTGGCCTCGGTGACAGAATCAGTATTGACACAACGGCACCGAGCGCTGATTTACTGATTGGCACTCACGGAGGAAGACACCGAAGTGAACTTCAACAGCAGCCACAGCGGACCCAGCGTCGGAGCCTTTCGCGCCCCCAACTCGGCCGGCGGCCCGTCGGGAGACGCCGCGCCGACCGAACGCCTCACCAGCCTCGGGCAACCGGGCGGCCACCGCATCGCCGCCCAGCCGGCCGCCCAGCCGGGTCGCACCCAGCGGACGCGTCGCACCGTGGACCTGCCGGCGGCCACGCACCGGGCGCTCGACATCTGGCAGCGGGAGGCGGCCGACCGGCTGGGGGTCGCCCGGGTGACCGGCCAGGAAGTCCTCACCGCGCTCATTGACCAGCTCCTGGTCGATCCGAAGCTCACAGCGCAGATCACCCGCGCCATCAAAGACCGCCGCTGACTCGCTTGGCGCCAGCCGTACCGGGCTAGTCGACGTCCATTTCGCGCAGCTCGCGCTTGAGGATCTTTCCGGTCGGGTTGCGCGGCAGTTCGTCGAGGAAGACCACCTCACGCGGCACCTTGTAGCGGGCCAGGTGGTCGCGCACATAGTGCTTGACGGTGTCCTCGTCGAGGTCGGCGCCGTCCTTCTTCACCACGAAGGCGCGCAGCCGGTGGCCCCATTCCTTGTCCTCGACGCCGATCGCGGTCGCCTCCACGACGTCCGGATGCCCGGTGATGAGGTCCTCGACCTCGGCCGGGAAGACGTTCTCGCCGCCGGAGACGATCATCTCGTCGTCACGCCCGCTGATGTAGAGCAGGCCGTTCTCGTCGAAGTAGCCGACGTCTCCCGACGACAACAGGCCGTCGATGACCTGCTTCTTGCCGCCCCCGGTGTAACCCTCGAACGGGAAGGCGTTGCCGACGAAGATGCGCCCGACGTCGCCCTGCGGCAGCTCCTTGCCGTTGTCGTCGAAGATCTTGACCTTCACACCCTTGACGACCGGCCCGACCGTCGACGAGTTGAATTCCAGGTGCTTGGGCTCGGCGATGGTGGCGAAGGCGATCTCGGTGGAGCCGTACATGTTGTAGATGACCGGGCCCAGGTCCTTCAGGCCCCGCTCGGCCAGGTCGGCTCCCAGCGCCGATCCCGATACGAACACGATCTTCAGGCTGGACAGGTCCGGCTTCTTGTCCATCTTCTCGATCGTGTCGAGAATCCGCGACAACATCACCGGGACGACGACCATCGCGGTCACCTTGTACTTCTCGATGTCTTCCAGCACGTGTGGCGGCTTGAACTTCCGGCGTAGCACCAGCGTCGAGCCCAAGAACATCGCGATCGTGCCATGCAGGAATCCCAGCGCGTGGAACATCGGCGCGGGCAGCGAGGTCACCTCGTTGGCCTTGAACGGGACATGCGACAGGATGCCGCCGATGGGCGCCAGCGTCGGCGGGGTGCTGCGGTTCGCGCCCTTCGGGGTGCCGGTGGTGCCGCTGGTCAGGATGATGATCGACGAGTGCTTGCTCGCCTTGGGCGCGGGCTTCTTGTCGCTGCGCTCGATCAGGTCGGCCAGCGTCTCGTCCTCGCTGCCCGACGACTCGTCGCTGTCGGGGTTGGTCCCGAGCGCCCGCAGCTTGCCCAGCTCCGGCGACGCCTTGCTGACCGCCTTGGTGTACTCGTCGTCGTAGATGACCAGCTTGGCGCCCTCCCGCTCGGACACCTCCTTGATCTGCGGTCCGGAGAACTCGCTGTTGAGCAGGATGATGCGGGCGCCCACCCGGGCGGCGCCGAAGTAGGCGATCAGGAACCAACGCGTGTTGCGGGCCAGGATGGCGACGCCGTCGCCGCCCTTGACACCCTTGTCGATCAGCCCGTTGGCGACCGCGTGCGCGGCGTCGTCCAGCTCCTTGTAGGTGAATTCACCCTCTTCGTCGATGCACGCCGCGCGGTCGGGATGGCGCCTGGCGTTGAGCGCCGGCAACATGCCGAACTCGCCCCACTTGTAGATGTCGGCGGCCATCGCCGCGTAGTTCTGCGGCGGCTCGATCCGGAAGGCACCCGATTCGAAGATTTTGCGCACGTAGTGCAGTTCGGCCGAGCCGCGTTCGACGTATTGCTGAACTTTCGCGGCGGCCTGACCGGGGAGGCCGAGGAGGTTAGGCATGGAATCCACCTTATGTGACGTCCGTCTCAGTACGGCCAGAAATTCTGGCGAATTAGCATGAACCGCATGACCCGTCCGGTTTCGCTGGAGGTGGCCGGGCGCCAGGTCACGATCACCCATCCGGACAAGGTGGTGTTCCCCCGCGCGAGCGGCCGCGAAACCACTGGATTCTCCGGCGGCCCGTACACCAAGCTCGACCTGGTCCGCTATTACCTGTCCGTCGCCGACGGCGCGCTGCGCGGTGTGGCCGGCCGCCCGATGATCCTGAAGCGCTTCGTCAAGGGCATCACGGAAGAAGCGGTGTTCCAGAAGCGCGCCCCGGCCAAACGGCCGGACTGGATCGACGTTGCCGAACTGCGTTACGCCCGAGGCACTTCCGCCGCCGAAGCGGTGATCCACGACGCCGCGGGGCTGGCCTGGGCCATCAACCTGGGCTGCGTCGACCTCAACCCGCACCCGGTGTTGGCCGACGACCTCGATCACCCCGACGAACTGCGGGTCGACCTGGATCCGATGCCCGGGGTCTCCTGGCGACGCATCGTGGACGTCGCGCTGGTGGCCCGCGAGGTGCTCGAGGACTACGGCCTGACCGCGTGGCCCAAGACCTCGGGGTCGCGCGGCTTTCACATCTATGCCCGCATCGCGCCGCGCTGGGAGTTTCGCCAGGTGCGGCTGGCCGCGCAGACCGTTGCCCGCGAAGTCGAGCGGCGCGTGCCCGAGGCGGCGACCAGCCGTTGGTGGAAGGAAGAACGCGAGGGCGTCTTCGTCGACTTCAACCAGAACGCCAAGGACCGCACGGTCGCGTCGGCCTACTCGGTGCGGGCGACGCCGGACGCGCGAGTCTCGACACCGCTGCACTGGGACGAGGTCGCCGGTTGCCGGCCCGAGGCGTTCACCATCGACACCGTGCCCGCCCGGTTCGCCGAACTGGGCGACCCCTGGGCCGGGATGGACGACGCCGTCGGCGCACTCGACCGGCTGCTGGTGCTGGCCGAGGAGATGGGGCCGCCCGAGCGCGCCCCGAGAGGGTCGGGCACGCGCGGCAAGGGCACCGGCGGCAGGCGGCAGTCGGCGATGCCGCTGATCGAGATCGCCCGCACCAAGACCAAGGACGAGGCGGTGGCGGCGCTGGACGTCTGGCGCGAGCGCTATCCCGCGGCGGCCGGCCGACTGCAGCCGATCGACGTCCTGGTCGACGGGATGCGCGGGCCCAGTTCGATCTGGTACCGGATCCGGATCAACCTGCAGCACGTTCCCGAAGACCAACGGCCTCCGCAGGAAGAGCTGATCGCCGACTACAGCCCTTGGAAAAAGGAGGGGCAGGGATACGGCGGCCGGCAGAAGCCGTCCTGACGCTAGATCCCGACCCGCGTGATCGCGTTGTGCTTGCGCAGGTAGCAGTACCAGGTGACGCCGAGCAGGGCGAGGAAGAACACGATGTAGAACCGCAGCGCCGGTTCGATGCTGCCGAACTCCGATTTCGACCACGCGTAGGCCAGCGGGACGACGAACCCGCCGAACGCGCCCACCGCCGAGATGACGCCCAGCGCACCGGCGGCCTGCCGGCGCATGCCCACCATGGTGTCGGGGTCGCCCCCGGCCAGCTCACCCTTGATCTTGAAGATCCGCGAGATCATCCGGTAGGTCGAACCGTTGCCGATGCCGGTGGCGACGAACAGGAACATGAAGCTGGCGAAGAAGGCCGGCAGGTTGACCGCGTTGACCGCCCACAGCGCGGCCGCCGCCCCGATCGCCAGCATCACGAAGCTGGCCGCGGTGATGCGGGCGCCGCCGATCCGGTCGGCCAGCTTGCCGCCGAGCGGCCGGATGACCGATCCGATGCCGGCACCCAGGAAGGCCCACGCCAGGGCGATGTCACCGCGCCCGAAAACCGTCTTGAGCAGGGTGGGGAAGGCGGCCGAGTAGCCGATGAACGAACCGAAGGTGCCGATGTACAGCAGCGACATGATCCAGGTGTCGGGGTGCCGCAACGACTCCAGCACGGGCTTCACGTCGGCCTTCGCCTCAGTGAGGTTGTTCATGAACAGGAAGGCGCAGATCGCGGCCACCACCGCGAGCGGCACGTAGAACAGTCCGGCGCGCGACAGCGCCATCCCGCCGCCGGCGATGACGATCGGCGGGATGATCTTCTGCACCACCGCCACCCCGATGTTGCCGCCGGCCGCGTTCAGGCCGAGCGCCCAGCCCTTGTCCTTCTCCGGGTAGAAGAACGAGATGTTGGCCATCGACGAGGCGAAGTTGCCGCCGCCGAACCCGGCGGTCGCGGCGATCGCCACCAGCGCGGCGAACGGGATGCCGGGATGGCTCACCGCCCAGGCCAGCAGCAGGCAGGGGATCAGCAGCAGCGCCGCCGAGATGGTCGTCCAGTTGCGACCGCCGAACAGCGGAACCGCGAAGGTGTAGGGCAGCCGCAGGAACGCCCCGACACCACTGGGCACGGCCACCAGGCACAGGGCCTGGCTGGCGGTCAGCGCCCACCCGGACGCGGCGGGGTGCCCGTGCGCCCCGGCCGTCATCTGCACCACCACGATGCTCCACAGCATCCACACGCTGAAGCCGACGTGCTCGGCGA
>NZ_LZLL01000383.1:0-13071 GCF_001669335.1 Mycobacterium sp. 1245852.3
CCCTCCCCGACCCCGCCCGGGAATTCGGTGCCGACCCCTTTGGACCAGCTCTGCGGCGCGGCCGCGGTCAGATACTTCTGAACGTTGTCCGTGGTTCCCGACGAGTCGGTCCGGCGTCATCCAGGCGGTGCGGGCCACCCCGGGCGCCATCGGATACGTCGAGAAGGGCTTCGCCGACCAGGCCCGCATGCCCTACGCCAAAATCGCCACCCGCGGCGGCGTCATTCCGCTGACCAACGACACGGCGGGAAACGCCGTCAAGGCGGCCAAATTCCTCGCCGAGGGCCATGACCTGGTGCTCGACCTCAACGCCATGTACGGCTCCGAGGAGCCGGGTGTCTATCCGTTGCTGCTGGTCACCTACGAGATCGTCTGCTCGAAGGGCTACGACCCCCAGACCTCCGCGGCCATCAAATCGTTCCTCGCCATCGCCGCCGGTAGCGGACAGGGCGAACTGGCGAGGGCCGGGTACGTGCCGCTGCCCGATAAGGTCAGGGAACGACTGGTTACGGCGATCGATGCGCTGCAGTAGCCAAGTGGATCGGGTTTCGAGGAGCGACAGCAGGACTGTGACGGGATCACAGTGACGGGGTTTTCCGGGGTGAATCCCAATGACGCGGGTTCGGGTGCGGTCGTCGCCGCGCCGTTTCCGGAGTCGCAGGCGACGCCGATCAGCCCCTGGGGCGAGGGCCGGCCCCACGTGGGGGACCGGATTTTCCGCTGGCTGGCGCAGTCGTCGGGCGTGCTCATCATCGTGGTCATCGCCGCGATCGCGGCCTTTTTGCTCGGGCGCGCGATACCGGCGCTGCACCGCAATCGGGAGAACTTCTTCAGCTACGGCGGCACCTGGTCCACCACGGACACCTCGGCGATGCACTTCGGCATCGCCAGCCTGGTGCCGGTCACGGTGTTCGTCTCGCTGTTCGCGTTGATCCTGGCCATGCCGGTCGCGCTGGGCGTGGCCATCTTCATCACGCAGTACGCGCCGCGGCGGGTCGCCACCCCGCTGGCCTACTCGGTCGACCTGCTGGCCGCGGTCCCGTCGATCATCTACGGCGCGTGGGGTCTGTACGTGTTGGCGCCGCAGCTGCGCCCCCTCGCCACCTGGCTCAATCGCTCGCTGGGTTGGTGTTTTCTGTTCGCCAACGGCAACGCGTCGCCGGCCGGTGGTGGCACCATCTTCACCGGCGGGATCGTCCTGGCGGTGATGATCCTGCCGATCATCACCGCGGTCACGCGCGAGGTGTTCGTCCAGACGCCGCAAGACCAGATCGAGGCCGCGCTGGCGCTCGGTGCCACCCGTTGGGAGGTGATCAAGACGGTCACGCTGCCGTTCGGGCGGTCGGGCTATGTCAGTGGCTCGATGCTGGGACTGGGCCGCGCCCTGGGTGAGACCGTGGCGCTGCTGATCATCCTGCGCGGCACCCAGTCGGCGTTCGGCTGGTCGCTGTTCGACGGCGGCTCCACCTTCGCGACCAAGATCGCCGGCGCGGCGGCCGAATTCGACGACCGATACAAGGCCGGCGCGTACATCGCCGCGGGCCTGACCCTATTCGTGCTCACCTTCGTGGTCGACGCCCTGGCGCGGGGCACCGTCGCCGGGGCGGCGCGAAAGGGGGCGCAATGACCTCGATGTTGGACCGCCCGCTCAAACCGCGGACCTTCTCGCCGGTCAGCCGGCGCCGCCGTATCGCGAATACCATTGCGACGCTTCTGGTTTCACTGTCGCTGCTGGTGGCCGTGACCCCGCTGGTGATGGTGTTGTGGTCGGTGGTCGCCAAGGGGCTCAAGACCATTGCGTCGACCACGTGGTGGTCGCACTCGCAAGCGGGGATGACGGCATTCGTCTCCGGTGGCGGCGCCTACCACGCGCTGGTCGGCACCGTGCTGCAGGGATTGATCTGCGCCGCCATCTCAGTCCCGATCGGGTTGATGGTCGCGATCTATCTCGTCGAGTACGGCGGCGGGACCCCGCTGGGAAGATTGGCCTCGTTCATGGTGGACATCCTCAGCGGTGTGCCGTCAATCGTTGCCGCGCTGTTCATCTACGCGTTGTGCGTGGCGACACTGGGGATGTCGCGGTCGGAGTTCGCGGTGTCGCTGGCGCTGGTCTTGCTGATGCTCCCGGTGATCGTGCGCGCCACCGAGGAGATGCTGCGGATCGTACCGGTGGATCTCCGCGAGGCCAGTTACGCGCTGGGCATCACCAAGTGGAAAACCATTGCCCGGGTGGTCATCCCCACCGGGCTGTCGGGCATCGTCACCGGGATACTGCTGGCGATGGCCAGGGTGATGGGGGAGACGGCGCCGCTGCTTATCCTCGTGGGGTACGCGCAGTCGATGAACTTCGACATATTCAGCGGGTTCATGGGGACATTGCCCGGCATGATGTTCAACCAGACGTCGGCCGGTGCGGGCCTGAACCCCATCCCCACGGATCGGTTGTGGGGCGCCGCATTAACCCTCATCCTGGTGATCGCCATCATCAATATCGCGGCCCGAGTGATAGCGAAATTCCTGGGCGCCAGGAAGTCATAGGCAGGAGCACTAAGTGGCCAAACGGTTGGACCTCAAGGGCGTCAACATCTATTACGGATCGTTTCACGCGGTCTCGGATGTGACGCTGTCGGTTCTGCCCCGCAGCGTGACCGCGTTCATCGGGCCCTCGGGGTGCGGCAAGACGACGGTGTTGCGCACGCTCAACCGCATGCACGAGGTGGTGCCCGGTGGACGGGTCGAGGGCAGCGTGCTGCTCGACGACGAAGACATCTACGGCGCCGGCGTCGACCCGGTCGGCGTACGCCGGGCCATCGGGATGGTGTTCCAGCGGCCAAACCCGTTCCCCGCCATGTCGATTCGCGACAACGTGGTCGCCGGCCTGCGGCTGCAGGGGGTCCGCAACCGCAAGGTGCTCGATGAGACGGCCGAGTATTCGCTACGCGGGGCGAACCTGTGGGACGAGGTCAAGAACCGGTTGGACAGGCCAGGAGGAGGACTGTCGGGCGGGCAGCAGCAGCGCCTGTGCATCGCGCGGGCCATCGCCGTGCAACCCGACGTGCTGCTGATGGACGAGCCGTGTTCGGCGCTGGACCCCATCTCGACGATGGCCATCGAAGAGCTGATCAGCGAACTGAAGCAGGACTACACCATCGTCATCGTCACCCACAACATGCAGCAGGCGGCGCGGGTCAGTGACTACACGGCGTTCTTCAACCTGGAAGCGGTCGGAAAACCGGGGCGGCTGATCGAAGTCGACGACACCGAGAAGATCTTCTCCAACCCGAGCCAGAAGGCCACCGAGGACTACATCTCGGGCCGCTTCGGCTAGCCCGATCGTTACTGCGACGCGGATTTCGCTTCTTCCTCGGGCAGCCTGCCGGTCGCCTGGAAGATGACCCGCCGGGCCACCTCGACGGCGTGGTCGGCGAAGCGCTCGTAGAACCTGCCCAGCAGCGTCACGTCGACGGCCGCGGCGACGCCGTGTTTCCATTCACGGTCCATCAGCACCGAGAACAGGTGCCGGTGCAGATCGTCCATGGCGTCGTCTTCTTCGCGGATCCGGGCGGCCTTCTCCGGGTCGCGGGACAACACCACCTCCTGGGCGCTGTTGCCCAATTCGACTGCGATGCTGCCCATTTCGGCGAAGTAGCCGTTGACCTCCTCGGGCAGGGCGTGCTGGGGATGGCGACGACGGGCGATCTTGGCGACGTGCAGCGCCAGCGCGCCCATCCGGTCGATGTCCGCCACCATCTGAATGGCACTCACGATGGCCCTCAGGTCACCGGCGACCGGTGCCTGTAATGCCAGGAGTACGAAGGCGCTTTCCTCGGCGCGCGCGCTGAGCGCGGCGATGGCTTCGTGATCGGAGATGACTTGTTCGGCTAGCACCAAGTCGGCCTGCAGCAGAGCCTGGGTGGCCCGCTCCATGGCGATTCCTGCCAAGCCGCACATCTCGCCGAGGCGCTCGGATAACTCCGAGAGTTGCTCGTGGTAGGCGGTCCGCATATCAACAAGGGTACGGTCTGTCCGCCCGAAACGGGCAGCGCAGCGCCGTCAAAAGCGGTTACTCGCAGGTGGTGTCGGCCGCGTTGGTGACGGTCAGGTCCTCGGGCAGCTTGGCCGGAGCATTGCTCGAGCCGCGTTCGATTTGCAGATTCATCGACGAGCCGCTGGGCGACGGAGTGCTGACCGACTTGAAGTCGGGGCCCAGCACCACCTGCACCACCTGCCCGTAGCCGGAGACCCGCTGCACCTTCGCGTTGGTCAACGAGGACGCGACGGTGGCGGCGGCCTCCTCGTTGCCGGGCGAGAACAGCACCGTCGTCGCGCTCACCGAACTCGGGTAATCGTCGGGTGACATCACGTTGAAGCCGTCCCGCTTGAGCTGGGTGGTCGCGGTGGCGGCCAGACCGCTCTGCGTGGTCGCGTTGGACACCCGCACCGTCACGCCGCTGGGCGAGGTCGTGGTGATCAGCTCGTGTTGGGCCTCGGGCGCCGGCGCCGGCGACTTCTTGGTGGTGGGCGCCTTCGAGGGCCCCGTCGTCGGGGAGGCGCTCAAATTCTGTGCGTTCTGGTCGTTTTCTTCGGGCAGCGGATCATCGTTGATGATGGCATCGAACAGTGCCCGCATGTCGGCGATCCGCGGCGGCTCGTCGCCGTTCTGGTCGGTGACACCGGTCGGGACGGTGACGAAGGTGACGTGCCCGGCCGCGATGCCCTGCAGCGACTGCCCCAGTTGGACCAGGTCCTTGGACTGGACGTTGTCGACGACGGTGTTGCCGATGATCATGTTGACCACGTTGTTGAGCTTGTTGAGGTCGAGCAGGGTGTCCGCGGAGATCAGCGACCGCAGCAGCGACGACACGAACAGTTGCTGGCGTTTGATGCGGCCGTAGTCGCCGTTGACTTCGGTGGTGACCTGGCGGGCGCGCACGTAGTTCAACGCGGTCGAACCGTCGAGAACCTGCCGGCCACCGTGTTCGAGGACGGTGCCGAGCTCGTAGTCGTGCAGCGGGGTGCTCGAGCAGACTTCGACGCCGCCTAGGGCATCGACCATTTTCGCGAAACCGGCGAAATCGACGGCGATGAAGTGGTTGATGCTCAAGCCGGACAGTTTCTGGATCTCCTTGACCAGGCACTTGGGGCCGCCGAAGGCGAAGGCGGAGTTCAGCTTGGTCTCGGTGTAGATGGTCTTCGGCCCGTAGGTCTTGGTCTTCGGGTCGTAGAGGGGCCCGTACTTGCCGGTGTCGGGATTCCACGCCTCGCACTGCATCGGGGTGATGGCCAGGTCGCGGGGGAACGACACGGCCACCACGCGTTTCCGGTTGGCCGGAATGTTGACCAGCATCACCGAGTCCGACCGTTCTCCGTCGGCGTCGTCGGTGGTGCCGGCGCCCATGTTGCCGTTGTCACCCGTGCGGGAGTCGAGGCCGACGATCAAGAAGTCCTCGTCGCCGTACTGGCCGCCCGGGTCGCGGATGTCGCTGGAGTTCCGGTCGAGCGCGGCGACGTTGTTGAGCCGGGCGTTCTTCGACGCGCTCCATTGCCACGCCCCACCGGTCATGGCCAGCGCCAGCACGGCGGCCAGGGCCGCCGTCGACCGCGCCGCCAGCAACAGCGGACGGCGCCGACGCCTGGGCTCCGCGGTCTCGATGAATTCTGGGGCGTCGCTGTCGTCCGCGTCGTCGTCGTTGGGATAGTCGGCGGCCTCGAGGGCTCGAAGCTCGGCGACCGCGTCCAGGGAGTAGGCCAGGTCGTCGATCACCTGCGTTGTCTGCAGCTCGATCGGCAGGCCCGGCTGGTCCCCGCTAGGCCCGGGCTCCGGATCCTCGGGAGCGGCGCGGTGGTGAACGGGCCGGTCAGGGGCGCCGATCTTGGCGATCAGGTCCGCGACGCTGACGCCGCCCCCGGCGTGGGATCCACCCCGGTCGGTGTCGTCCACGGGCGCCTCGACGGGCTCGATGCCGGTGTCGGGCTGCCACCGGTGCAGGCTGTCGTCGGCCGGTGGTTGGAAGAATCGCTCCCAAGGGGCGGCGCCCAACGGCGCCGGGTCCGGCGCGATCGGGCGGGCGTGCGCCCCGCCCGGGCCATGCCGACCATTACGAGTGGCGTCGTTCTCGGCGTCACTCATGTCCTACCGGCCTCCGAAGCTCTGATGCAGACGTCAGCGTGTGCGTGCGTAGTGTCAGCGCAGCGCCGCATTGTGAGCGCTGCTGCTGGTGCCAACCATTTTTTGCCGCCCTCGTGCAGTGGCACGAACCCATCCGCTACCCGAGCGCATGCAACAAAGCCCACATGCTACTGAGTTATCGGTCCGGACGCGATCTCGAGTCGGTCGATTCAGCCCCCGGAGTGCATGACGTCGGCGCCCGCCGGGACCGTGCAGTCGTCCGGGTCGGTCAGCCACCCTTCCGGCAGCACTACCCGCGCCGGTGAGCCCTGCCGGCCGCGCGGGCCCGTCGCCTCGTCCGGGAACGGCACCGTGCCGTCCAGCCGGTCGAGCAGACGGTCCAGCTCGTCGAGCGTCTTGACCATCGCTAGCGCCCGGCGCAGCTCGGAGCCGGCCGGGAAGCCGTGTAAATACCAGCCGATGTGCTTGCGGATGTCGCGCATGCCCTTGTCCTCGCCGAAGTGCGCGGCCAGCAGCTGCCCGTGCCGTCGCACGATGTCGGCGACCTCGCCCAGCGTGGGCGGCGTGGGCGGCGCGCTGCCGGTGAAGGCGGCCGACAGCTCGGCGAAAAGCCACGGCCGGCCCAGGCAGCCGCGGCCGATGACGACGCCGTCGCAGCCGGTGCTGGCCATCATCGTCAGCGCGTCGCTGGCGTCATAAATGTCGCCGTTGCCGAGCACCGGGATCGTCTGCACATGCTGTTTGAGCCGGGCGATCTCGTCCCAGTCGGCGGTCCCGGAGTAACGCTGCGCCGCCGTGCGGGCATGCAGCGCGACGGCGGCCGCCCCTTCGGCTTCCGCGATGCGGCCGGCATCGAGGTGCGTGTGGTGCTCATCGTCGATGCCGATGCGGAACTTGACGGTCACCGGTATGTCGGTGCCCTCGGTGCCGCGCACCGCCGCGGCGACGATCTGGCCGAACAGTCGCCGCTTGTACGGCAGCGCCGATCCGCCGCCGCGCTTGGTCACCTTGGGCACCGGGCAGCCGAAATTCATGTCGATGTGATCGGCCAAGCCCTCGTGGGCGATCATCTTGGCGGCGGCGTAGGTGGTGGCGGGGTCGACGGTGTAGAGCTGCAGCGACCGCGGCGACTCGTCGGGGGCGAACGTGGTCATGTGCAGCGTGGCGGGATGACGCTCCACAAGCGCACGCGCCGTGACCATTTCGCAGACGTAGAGCCCGCTGACGGTGCCAACCTTGGCAAGCTCTAGTTCGCGACACAGCGTCCGGAAAGCGACGTTGGTCACGCCCGCCATCGGAGCCAGGACCACCGGGCTGGCGAGCGCGATGGATCCGATGCGCACCGCTTGGTTACCGCCGGCTCATGGTCAGCGTGCCCGCGGTCTTGTGCAGCTCGAACGCGGTGGTCCGCTTGCCCGTGCGGGCTTCCCGCTCGAGCTGACGTTGCTTGGAAATCTCGAACTTCTCGCAGGTCGCCTCGAGTTCCTTGATCAGCAGCGCGAGATCGTCGCGCATGGCGGCCGCCTCGCCGGTGAAGTCCTCGCGCTCGAAGATGCGCCATTTCTTCAGCACCGGCATGACCACGTCGTCGAGGTGGATGCGCGGGTCGTACACGCCGCCGACGGCGATGGCGACGGCCTTGCGGCGGAACTCGGGCACCTGGTAGCCGGGCATCTGGAAGTTGCGCAGCACCTTGTGCAGCGACCTCATCGCCTGGTTGGGCGCGGCGGCGAACCCGGCGTCGCTGACGTCCCGGTAGAAGATCATGTGCAGGTTCTCGTCGGCCGAGATCTTGGCCAGCAACTGATCGGCGATGGTCTCGTTGCAGGCCCTGCCCGTGTTGCGGTGCGAGATCCGGGTGGCCAGCTCCTGGAACGTCACGTAGATGACCGAGTCGAAGAGGCTCTCGGCAAACAGATCGGCGCGAACCTGGTGGTTCTGGCCGGGGCTGAAGCCGCGGTTCACCACCTCGATGCGCAGCTTCTCCAGTTCGACGGGGTCGACCGCGCGGGTCACCACCAGGTAGTCGCGCAGCGCGATGCCGTGCCGGTTCTCCTCGGCGGTCCAGCGGTTGACCCACTGGCCCCACGCGTTGTCCAGGCCGAAGTTCATCGCGATCTCGCGGTGATAGGACGGCAGGTTGTCTTCGGTCATCAGGTTCTGCACCATCGCGATCTGGGCGACGTCTGACAACTTCGACTGACCGGGCTCCCAATCCTGCCCACCGAGCGCGTAGTAGTTCTTGCCGTCCGACCACGGGATGTAGTCGTGCGGGTTCCAGTTCTTGTGCATGCTCTCGTGCCGGTTCAGGTATTTCTCGACGAACGGCTCGAGCTCGTGCAGCAGCTGTAGGTTTGTCAGCTCCGCTGACATAGGGCCTCCAGTTATCTGTGTCGATGGGTAGCAGTCAATATATCTGTGTACTTCAGTAGCATCAAGTTCCTCGTCCGGCGCGCCAGGTGACGTTTTGATGCCGGTTTCGAGGGTCCGGTTCGGTAGGTCTAGTTGTACGGCTTGCCGATGCGGCGGAATTGAAAACGCGTCACTGCGACTTGCCGAGCTCGTTGGCCGGGACGTAGGGCGCGGCGCTGATATAGAGCATGTTGATGCAGTAATCGATGAACTGCGTGCGGCTGGCACCCAGCTGCCCATGCAGGTAGGCGGTGAACAGGCTCGACAGGCCGCCCACCAGGCTGGTCGCGATCATCTTCTGCAGCACGGCGTCGCCGATGCGGGACAGCTTGCGCTGCAGCAGGTCGATGAAATTGGGCATCCACTACGCCCCGGAGCGGGTGAGCACCGGCTCCACCGCCGGCGCCAGCAACAGCACGCGTCCGCGGACCGGGTCGTCGACCATCAGCTCGACGAATCGCTCGACGGCCTCGCGCGGGGTCGTCGCCGAGGTCAGCGTGTCCATCGCGCGCCTGCACACATCGTCATAGACCGCGCGCACGAATTCGTCACGGTCGGCGAAGCTTTCGTAGAAGTAGCGCTCAGTCAGCGCGGCCGCGCGGCAAACCGCGCGCACGGTCAGCGCCGGCCCACCGGGGCTGCCCAGCAACTGCACCCCGGCGCTGATGAGGTTGTCGCGGCGAAGCGCGAGACGGCTCTCCAAGGGGACGCCGGTCCAGCGTCCCCGTCGTTGACCCGTCTGCACATCGCTCCTAAGCTCTAAATTGACAACGGTTGTAGTCAGATTTTCACGATACCTACAGGGATCCAATAGTGACTCAAGATACGTCCGCATCGCGCCCTCTGACCAGCGACGTAGCGCGCAGCGACGCGACCGGTACCGCTGAGCAGTCGGTTTCGAGCGACTCGCCCGACGGCGTCGCGGGGGGCTGCCCGGTATCGCCGGCGGGATACGACGCGCCACCCGCACCGCTGGGACCCGATTCGCTGACCTGGCGGTACTTCGGCGACTGGCGGGGCATGCTGCAGGGCCCCTGGGCGGGATCGATGCAGAACATGCACCCGCAACTGGGCGCGGCGGTCATCGACCACTCCACCTTCTTTCGCGAGCGCTGGCCGCGCCTGCTGCGCTCGCTGTATCCCATCGGGGGTGTCGTCTTCGACGGGGACCGCGCGCCCGTCACCGGCGCCGAGGTCCGCGACTATCACACCGACATCAAGGGGGTCGACGAACAGGGCCGGCGCTACCACGCGTTGAACCCCGACGTCTTCTATTGGGCGCACTCCACCTTCTTCATGGGCACCATTCACGTCGCCGAGCGATTCTGCGGCGGAATCACCGAGGAGCAGAAGCGCCAGCTGTTCGACGAACACGTCGAGTGGTACCGCATGTACGGCATGAGCATGCGGCCGGTGCCGAAGTCGTGGGAAGAGTTCCAGGTCTATTGGGACCACATGTGCCGCGACGTGCTGGAGAGCAACTGGGCGGCGCGGGCCGTGCTCGACCTGACCGAGTTGCCGAAACCCCCCTTCGCGCAATGGATTCCGGACGCGCTATGGGCGGCCCAGCGCAAACTGCTGGCGCCGTTTTTCGTCTGGGTGACGGTCGGCCTGTACGACCCGCCGGTGCGCGAGCTGATGGGCTACCGGTGGTCGGCCCGCGACGAATGGTTGTACCGGCGCTTCGGCGACCTCGTTCGCGGGGTGTTCGCCCTGGTGCCGAGCAGGTACCGCAAGCACCCGCGGGCGCGCGCCGGTCTGGACCGCGCCAGCGGGCGGATCCCCCTCGATACGCCGCTGGTGCAGACGCCGGCGCGCAATCTGCCGCCCGAAGACGAGCGCAGCAACCCCAAGCACTACTGCCCGATGGTCTCCTGAGCCGCTTGGGCGACGGACGCGCTACGCGTGGGCGTGACCGTGGACCTCTTCCAGGCCCGCCTGGTGAACGTGCGCGTGGGTGTGTTCGGTCCCGTCGGCGTGAGCGTGTGAGTGTTCGTGCTCGACGTTCTCGTGCTCGTGGGTGGTGTGCGCGTGGGCGTGGGTGACGTCGCCGTGCTGGTGTTCGTGCGCGTGCGGCGCGTCGTGAGTGTGCTGTTCGCTCATCGCTGTTCCCTCCTTGGGTGAAATGCCGTGTGGCTGCTGCCCGCTCAGCGTGCGGCGCTGTGCCGCCGGTTCGGTGGACGGGACGGCTCGGCGACGGCCGTCAGCCCGCCGTCGCCGCGGTGGTGACCGGGAACCCCGGGGCCGGCGTGCTCGGCGTTGAACACCGCATCGATGACGAGTTGACGGACGTGGTCGTTTTCCAGGCTGTAGAAAATCGTCGTGCCCTCCCGGCGGGTGCGGACCAGCCGGGCCATCCGCAGCTTCGCGAGGTGCTGGGAAACCGACGGCGCCGGCTTGCCCACGTGCTCGGCGAGTTCGTTGACCGACATCTCGTGGTCGGTCAACGACCAGAGCACCTGCACGCGCGTGGCGTCGGCGAGCATCCGGAAAACCTCGACGACCAGGCTGGCCTGGTCGTCCGGCAGCCGGCCTTTGCCACTATCTGCATGCATACGCAAATATTAGCGAAGCCCGGTCGGGCTGCCAAGGACACGGTTCAGCAGGACGGGACGACCGTCGCCCGCCGTCCGCCGTTGCGCTCGTTCCAGAACCGGTAGACCTCGACGGCGTCGTCGTTGGGCTCGTAGCGCATCGGCAGGCGGCGCCGGTCCCATTGCTTCGCGAATTCGTCGTAGAACGTGGACAATTCGAAATACTTGCGGTCGTCCAGGTAGTACTGCTCGTAGGTCTCACGGGTGGTCAGGAAAACCACTTCTTTGGGTGAGCAGTAGTACAGCGAGCCCAGGCACATCGGGCACGGGTGGGCGAGCACGTAGATGGTGGCATCGACGAGGTGCTCGGTGCCCATCTTCATGCAGGCCTCGCGGATGGCGAGGATTTCCGCATGCGCGGTGGGGTCGTTGGTCTGGGCCACCTTGTTGGCGCTCTCGGCGAGCACGTCGCCGTCCTGGACGATCACCGTCGCGAAGGGGCGGCCCCCGTCTGCCACGTTTCGGCGAGCCAGGTCGATCGTCCGCTGTGCGAAATCGGTCACGGGCCCTCCTGAAACGGGAGCAGATAGCTCGCAGAGTAGTCCCGCACGGCGGAATCCCAGCGTGTGATACTAACTAGATTGTCTATCTTTTTACGGACCCGGTTTCAAAGGGGGCACCATGGCGCGCGCCGAGCGTGATCGATGGGATCTGGCGACCAGTGTCGGGGCGACGGCGACCATGGTGGCCGCGCAGCGGGCCCTGTCCTCGGACGCGAAGTTGATCGACGACCCCTACGCCGCGCCGCTTGTTCGGGCGGTCGGTATCGACGTCTATGTCCGGTTGGTGAACGGCGAAATCGCGCCCGGCGGCAACACGGAGTTCGATCCGCAGCGAATGGCGCGCGGGATGGCCTGCCGGACCCGCTTCTACGACCAATTCTTTCTGGACGCCACCCGCAGCGGCATCGGCCAGGTGGTGATCCTCGCGTCGGGGCTAGATTCCCGGGCCTACCGGCTGCCCTGGCCGACGGGCACCGTCGTCTACGAGGTCGACATGCCGGAGGTGATCGAGTTCAAGACCCTGACGCTGGGTGACCTGGGGGCCGAGCCGACGGCCGAGCGTCGTACCGTGGGCATCGATCTGCGCGACGATTGGGCCTCGGCTCTGCAGGCGGCCGGATTCGATCCGCAGGTGCCCTCGGCATGGAGCGCCGAGGGTCTGGTGGTCTACCTGCCCGACGACGCCCAGGACGCGTTGTTCGACAACGTCACCGACCTGAGTGCCCCCGGCAGCCGCCTCGCCTTCGAATTCGTGCCTGACACTGCGGTTTTCGCGGACCCGCGGTGGCGCGCGCACCACGACCGGATGAGCGAACTCGGGTTCGAAATCGACTTCAACGATCTCGTCTACCACGGCCAGCGCAGCCACATCGTCGACCACCTGGGCCGGCGCGGCTGGCAGACCACGTCACAGACCATCGCGGAGTTGCATGCGGCCAACGGGTTTGTCTACGCCGACGACGACGTCGCCGCGGCCTTCGCCGATGTCACCTACAGCAGCGCGGTGCTCGGGCGATGATTACGGTGCGCGCAGCGGCACCGCGCGCAGTGTGGTGCCCCCACCAGGGCTCGAACCTGGGACCTGCGGATTAAAAGTCCGTAGCTCTACCAACTGAGCTATAGGGGCCGCGAAGATTCAGGATACTTGGACCGAAAACGAGGCTCGTTTGAGGATTGGGCACACCGTGACCTAAGCTGACGTGGCTCCCAACGAAACCACGTTGCGAGTACCCCGGAGTGATTCGGTTCTGGCCCCCATCGTCTAGTGGCCTAGGACGCCGCCCTTTCACGGCGGTAGCACGGGTTCGAATCCCGTTGGGGGTACGCGACGCGGTGACGCGGAGCAGCAGCAAGGCCCTGTGGCGCAGTTGGTTAGCGCGCCGCCCTGTCACGGCGGAGGTCGCGGGTTCGAGTCCCGTCAGGGTCGCCAAGC
>NZ_LZLL01000384.1:0-2594 GCF_001669335.1 Mycobacterium sp. 1245852.3
GGCGGCCATGGTGGCGGCCCTCGACGACGACGCCCACGAACTGGCACAGCGGCAACGCTATGAGCGCCGCCGCGCGGCCCTGCTGCCCGCCCTGCGCTCGGCCGGCTTCACCGTCGACCATTCCGAAGCCGGCCTGTACCTGTGGGCCACCCGCGGCGAGCCATGCCACGACAGCGTCGCCTGGCTGGCGCAGCGCGGCATCCTGGTGGCCCCGGGTGATTTCTACGGCCCGCGCGGTGCGCGGCACGTTCGGGTGGCGCTGACCGCCGCCGACGAGCGGATCGCCGCCGCCGTGCAACGACTCGCTTAGCGGGCGATCCGGCCCGGCCTTTCCGCACCGCCCGGGCCCCAAGAGAGCGGCGAGCGTGCACAATGCATCTTCAGGCGTTCCACGTTCTCAACCTCGGGTAAGGACGGTGCTCGTGACCAGTTCGACCGGCAAGCTGCGCATCCCGCTGTCGCTGGGGGACATCGCCAAGCGGGTGTTCCTGGGCAAGCCGCTGATCACCGAGGACATCGCATCCGAGAAGTTGTCGAATCAGGTTGCGCTGGGGGCTCTTTCGCCCGACGCGGTGTCCTCGGTGGCGTACGGCCCCGAGCAGATCCTGATCGAGCTGTTACCGCATGCGGGGCTGGCCGCCTTCCTGCTGTTGCTGCCCATCACCGGCGTGATCCTGCTGATCCTGGTGCTGGTGGCCGCCTCGTATCGGCAGGTGGTCATGGCCTACACCCGGGCGGGTGGCTCGTATATCGTCGCGCGCGACAATTTCGGACCGCGGGTCGCGCAGATCGCCGCCGCGGCGCTGCTGATCGACTACGTGGTCACGGTCGCCGTGCAGTCGGCCGCGGGGACCGTCGCGGTGGTCTCGGCGATTCCCGCGCTGGGCCCCTACAGCCTCGAACTCACCGTCGCCGTGGTGCTTCTCATCTGCTACGCCAACCTGCGCGGCCTCAAGGAGGCGGGATTGCCGTTCGCGGTGGCGACGTATTCCTTCGTCGTCATGGTCGCCCTGACCATCGTGGTCGGCGTCGTGCGCGCGGTCATCGGAAACCTGCCCATCTACGACCCCACGCATATGGCCGGGACCGTCCCGGTGCACCAGGGCAACGGGCTGGTGCTGGGCGCCACGATCTTGGTGCTGCTGCGTGCGTTCGCCAACGGTGGTTCGTCGCTGACCGGGGTCGAGGCGATCTCCAATACGGTCGAGTACTTCCGAAAGCCCCAGGGGCGCAACGCGCGCCGAGTGCTGACCGCGATGGCCACCATCCTCGGCCTGCTGCTGGCCGGCGTCGCCTACCTGGCCCACGTCACCCACGCCACGCCGTACCTGACCGAGTACCCGTCGGTCCTGTCGCAGATCGGCCGGGCCGTCTTCGGCAACGGCGTTGTCGGCGACGTCTTCTATGTCCTGGTCCAAGCGGCAACGGCCGCCATCTTGTTCACCGGCGCCAACACCAGCTTCAACGGCTTTCCGGCGCTGGCCAGTTTCGTCGCCGACGACCGCTTCCTGCCCCGGCAGCTCACGAAACGTGGTCACCGCCTGGTGTTTTCGAACGGGATCATCACGCTGACGGCGCTGTCGGTCGCGTTGCTGGTGGCCACCGGCGGGTCGGTGAACGCCCTGGTGCCGTTCTACGCGATCGGGGTGTTCACCGGCTTCTCGATGGCCGGCTACGGCATGACCAAACACCATCTGACGCACCGGGAACCGGGCTGGCGACGCCGGCTGGCGATCAACCTGTCCGCGGCGGTGCTGTCGACGATCGTGGTGGGCATCTTCGCGGTGGCGAAATTCACCGAGGGCGCCTGGCTGGTGGTCATCGTGTTCCCGCTGCTGGTGTTCATGCTGACCCGGCTCAACCGCGAATACCGGGCCGAGGCGGCCATTCTCGAGATGTTCCGCACCGATCGCCCGGAGTTGGTGAAGTACGCGCGGCACCGGGTGTTCGTGTTCGTCGACTCGGTCGATCTGGCGGTGATCGAGGCGCTGCGCTACGGCAGGGGGTTGCGGGCCGACGAACTGATCGCGGTGCATTTCATGGTCGACCCGGCCCACGCGGCGCTGCTGCGAAAGCGTTGGGACCATTTCGAACTCGACACCCCGCTGCGCATCGTGGACTGCCCGGACCGTCGGATCAGCCGCGCCGCGCAGCTGCTGGTCGCCAAGGCGCGTGACGAGAACGCGCGCACCAATGTGACGGTGCTGCTGCCGCGGCGAACCTTCGCCCGGCTGCTGGGCCGCGTGCTGCACGACCGCACCGCCGACAAGATCGCGCGAGCGGTCAGCCTGATTCCCGACGCCGCGGCGACGATCGTGCCCTACGACGTCGAATCGCGGATCAGGGAGGCCTACCCCGACACCTTGGAGCAGCGGATCGGGCAGGGGATCGACAAGCTCGAGGCGTGGGTGTCCCAGGACGAAGACCGCAAGGTCGACGCCTACGAACACCCGCAGCGACCGCGATCGGTGGTCATGGTGGCCGGCCTGATCTCGGGGCAACGCGCCAGCGTCGAAGGCCGGGTCAGCGAGGTCGAAGACGTCACCACCCGAGGCCGCACCCACCGACAGATCGTCATCGGGGACAGCACCGGG
>NZ_LZLL01000385.1:0-14145 GCF_001669335.1 Mycobacterium sp. 1245852.3
CAGCTGATCGCGGCCGGCGGCAGCGGCGATCACCTCTGCGAGGTGGAACGCGGGGCACGCCACCTGATCGCCGAGGCCATAGCGTCGGCCAAAGCAGTGGTGCGGGCGCGGCAGATCGCGTCCACGCCCAAGCCGAATCCCTGGTCGGCCGCTAGCTGAGCAGACCTTGCCGCATTGCCTCGGCGATCAGGTGGCGTGCCCCGCGTTCCACCTCGCAGAGGTGATCGCCGCTGCCGCCGGCCGCGATCAGCTGGCGGCGTGCGAAGACCAACGGATCCACGGCAATGGGGTGGTTCGTCTGATAGGTGATCGCCTCGACCAGGGCGGGGCCGTCACCGGCGCTCGCGCGGTGCACCGCTTCGGCGACCGAGTCGGCCACCGCCACAACGTCCCTGCCATCGACCGACAGCATGGGCATCGCGTCGAATTCGTAGGCGCGCCGGCGCGCGTTCGTTCCACCGCGGATATTTTCCACGACGAACACCACCGGCAGCCGCCATTGCACGGCAATCTTTGCGGCCGTGGTGAACTCGACGGAGTGGGTATCGCGGCCTCCGACGGCACACAAACTGACGTTGCCCTCGCCGGTCAGGCGCTGCGTGTTGGCGTCACCCAGCGCGAACATGGTCGATTGCCCCAGAGCGCTTTCGTTGGCCATCGACCGTTTCCAGTCGGCGACCTCGGCGCCGACACGGCGCCGTGGGCCGATCATGCCGGCGATGGCGGGGCCTAGGGGAAGGGCCAGGCCGACCTGCTGGGCGTGCCGGAATTGCTGGGTGGTGGCGTTGACGAGATCGCCGGGCCGCAGAGCCGCAACCGCGCCGATCGCCACCGCCTCCTGGCCGAATTCGGTTCGCGTGGCGTCGTCGATCAGGCCGTCGACTTCGAGCTCCTCCAACGCCATGTCGAGCAGTCGCAGTACCCACATTCGCCGATACAGCTCCAGGTGGTCATCACGGTCGAGCGCTGCCAAGGGCTGGGGGGTGTGCGTCATGCCGGATCTCCTAACTCGCTGGCCGAGGTGGCCGCCGCGTGGAACACGACCTCAACGTAGGGCGATTGCGCGGGTGGCACCTCCGCCGATCGGCCCGCAAACGTGATGAACGCCCGTTCCCCCGATTGGGGGACAGCCGGGCTCAGTCGGTCCGGGGTGCGGGAGGTGAGATCAGCTGATCGGCGGCCGTGTAGGGGTCCTGGTCGCCGTCGACGACCGCCTCGGCGAGCCGGTCGAGATCCGGCTGGGTCCGCAGCCTGGTCTGCGCGAGGGAGAGAATCTGCGCCCGCGCCCGCGCCAGCCGCCGGGCACGGCTGTCGGTGCGGCGATGGTCCTCGATGGCGGCCATCAGGTCGTCGATGCCCTCGCCCCGGGCGGCGATCAGGGAGACGATCGGGGCACTGGTTTCGGCCCGCAGATCCCGAACCGTCTGTTCGGCACCGTCGCGGTCCGCCTTGTTGACCGCCACGATGTCGGCGACTTCCAGCACGCCCGCCTTGGCCGCCTGAACCGCGTCGCCCGCACCGGGATTGAGGATGACGACCGTCGGGTCGGCGACGGCGGCAATCTCGATCTCGGACTGGCCCACCCCCACCGTCTCCAGCAGGACGACGTCATACCCGATCGCCCCCAGCAACCGGATGGCCGCCGGAACCGCGGCGGCCAGGCCGCCGAGGTGCCCACGGGTGGCCACCGAACGAATCAGGACGTCGGAGTCGTTGATATGCGCGGCCATTCGAATTCGATCGCCCAGCAGCGCACCCCCACTGAACGGGGACGACGGGTCCACCGCCAACACCGCCACCCGGGAACCGCGCTTGCGGTAGGCACTGACCAGCGCGGCGACCGTCGTCGACTTTCCCGCCCCCGGGGGGCCGGTGATGCCGACGACCGGGCCCATGCCGCCCGGCGATGACCCGATATTCGCCAAGACCTCGTCGCGCTGGTCGCCCTCGACGAGGCTGAGCAGGCGACCGACCGCACGGGGAGATCCGTTGCGCGCGCGGGCAATCAGATCAGCGATGATCATGTACGCATTATGGAGCCGCGACCTCGATCACCGTCGCCGCGCCCATCCCGCCGCCCGCACACATCGCCGCGACGCCGATGCCGCCGCCGCGGCGGCGCAATTCGTGCACCAGGGTGACCAACATCCGGGCGCCGGTGGCCGCGACGGGGTGGCCCAGCGAGCAACCGCTGCCGCTGACGTTGACCTTGTCGGGGTCGAGCTCGAGCAGCTTGATGGTGGCCACGCACATCGCGGCGAACGCTTCGTTGATCTCGAACAGGTCCACGTCGGCGATCGAAAATCCGCCTCGCTTGAGGGCTTTCGGTATCGCTTCCACCGGCGCCAGGCCGGTGATCGCAGGGTCGACGCCGACGGATGCCCAGGACCGGATGGTGGCGAGCGCGGGCAACCCGAGCCGGTCGCTGGCGATCGTCAGCACCGCGGCGCCGTCATTGGCGCCGCAGGCATTGCCGGCGGTGATCGAGAAGCCCTCGATTTCTGGGTGCAGCGGCTTGAGCGCGCCCAGCTTCTCCATGCTGGTGTCCCGGCGCGGGTGCTCGTCGACAGCGAACAACCCGTGCGGGGTCTCGATCGGCACGATCTCCTCTTTGAAGCGGCCTTCGTCGATGGCGGCGATGGCGTTGCGGTGTGAGCGCAGCGCCCAGGCGTCCATCTCCTCACGACTCACGCCGGCCTTGACCGCGGCGTTCCAGCCCACGGTGATCGACATGTCCATGTTGGGGGCGTCGGGCCGGTCCGGGTGGGTCGGCGGAAACCAGTCGACCCACTCGCCGTCCACCTGCATCCGCGATCGCGGGGACGTCGACGCCGAGTTCACGCCCCCGGCGATGACGAGCTGGTCCATGCCCGCGCGCACGCCGGCGGCCGCGGTCTGCACGGCCGCCTGCCCCGCCGCGCAGTGCCGGTTGTTGGCCAATCCGGGCACCTGCGTCAGCCCGGCGGTGACGGCGGCGTGGCGGGCGAGCACGCCCCCGCCGTAGAGACCCTCGCCCAGGACCACGTCGTCGACCTGCGTCGGGTCCAGATCCTTGGCGGCCTCGCTGACGACGTGGTGGGCCAGGTCGAACGCACTGGTATCGCGCAGCGTGCCCTTGCGAGCGGTGCCGATGGGGGTGCGCAGGGCGGACACGATGACGGCTTCAGACACGGGTCGTTCTCCAGTTCAGCCAGCGGGTACGGGGCCGCAGCGGCACTCGCACGTCCAGTGAGAATCGTATTCTCTCATTGCGAGAGTGCGAGTCGCAACAATCGCCCACCGATCAGTTGGTGCGGTCGGCCCATCCCGCGGGCAGATGTTCGGGACCGGTGTCGATGACGCTCTCGTCGTCGGCACCGACGTATTCGAACAGGGTGATGTAGGCGAATTCCGGGACTTCGTAGATCGGGTAGGTCGGGCCTTGATCCCGGTAGGCCTGCATCTCATCCAGGTGTTCGTTCTGGAAGCAGACGGTGCGCTCACCGTGCTGCCGGATCCACTGGGGAAAGAAGATGACCCCGTGAACGCGGCGTTTGGCGGGCAAGACGTTGACGGCCACGCAGGTGCCGGTGGGTTCGGACCACGAGAGTTTGAAGCTGTCATCGTCGAGTTGGACGAGGTCGACGTGCTGGCCTTTGACCCAGCGGCCGCCGACGTGCCCGGAGTGGATCCGGTAGTCGATAGTGGTGGCATTCTTGACGTACATCTCGTATTGCCAACCGTTGGCGTAGGTGTAGATGAAGCGGTGCCCGACGATTCCCGAAAGGTCTTGCGCCGGAATCGGATTGTCAACACTCGTCATTGCCGTTCCTCCCCGTTTGGCCCCGCAGCTCCTGCACTGGGAAATCCTGCCGGGAACGCGGCTGCTGCGGCAACCACGCCCGGCGACGTCGAGGTTTCCTGCACCGTCCTTCGACGATATCGGCCATGGCGGTATGCCGGTATGTGAGACTGACTGCGATGAGCCACTTGGACGAGGCCGCCCGCCGGTCTCTGCTGCGGCGCGGATTTGCCCTCGAATACGCCACCTTGGCCTGGAACGTGGTTGGCATCGTTATCCTCGCGTCGGCCGCCATCGCGGCCAGATCGGTGGCGCTGGCCGGGTTCGGTCTGGACTCGCTGATCGAGATCGGCGCCTCATCGGTGGTGATCTGGGAGCTGTGGGGAACAGGAGCGGCCCGTCGACGAAAAGCGTTGCGGCTCATCGGCGCCGCCTTTGCGGCGCTAAGTATTTACCTGGTGGTGCAGTCGACGATGGTCCTCGTCACCGGCTTTCACCCCGAGCCCTCGCGCCTGGGTATCGCATGGACGGCGATCACCGCGGTGACGATGTTCGCGCTTGCGGCCGGCAAGGCCCGAACCGGTGCCGCCCTGAGCAACCCCGTGCTCACCACTGAGGGCCGCGTCACGCTCGTCGACGGCCTGTTGGCGGCCGCGGTGCTCCTCGGCTTGCTGCTGAACAGCATCGCCGGCTGGTGGTGGGCGGACCCCCTCGCCGGCTACGTGCTCGTGTTCTACGCGCTGCGCGAGGTCAAAGAAATCTTCTTCGCCCCGTCACCGCCGCCCTGACTCAAATCAGCGCCACGAGACAACCCCGTGTCAACGGCGTCACAGTGCGGGAAACCCCTCGATTTGCGATGGTGGATGAATGACTCAGGGCATGGTCGCGGTCCCGGGCGGCCACGTGTGGTTCAAGCGGACCGGAGGCGGCGCGGGTCTTCCATTGCTCGTCGTTCACGGCGGGCCTGGCCTGCCGCACGACTACCTGCGGTCGCTGGCGCGGTTGGCGACAGAGCGCGAGGTCATCTTCTGGGATCAGCTCGGTTGCGGGCACTCCGAATGCCCACCCGATCGCGAGCTTTGGACGATGCAGCGCTCGGTGGCGGAGGTGGACGCGGTGGTGCGGGCCCTGGGCCTGAACCGCTTCCATCTGTTCGGTAACTCCTGGGGCGGAATGTTGGCCCAGCAATACGCGCTCGACGCGGCCCCCGCCGGGACGGCGAGCCTGATCATTTCCAACAGCATCGCGTCCATCCCGGAGTTCGCGAAGATGGTGGGGCGCTTGAAATCCGAGCTGGATCCGGCCACCCAAGCCGCCATCGACCGCCATGAAGCCGCCGGCACCACGCACTCTCCCGACTATCAGGCCGCCATCCGGACCTGGAACGAAACCTATCTGTGCCGGGTGCGCCCCTGGCCGCCAGAGCTCGAGGATGCGTTCCGGAACATGGGCACCGAGATCTTCGAGACCATGTTCGGCCCCAGCGACTTTCACATCGTCGGCACCATCCGGGACTGGGATGTGGTCGACCGGCTCCACGAAATCACCCTGCCGACACTGATTCTCGCGGGCAAGTACGACGAATGCGTTCCCGAACACATGTGGGAGATGCACCGCCGTATAGCGGGTTCACGGTTCGAGTTGTTCGAATCCAGTGCTCACATGCCGTTCATCGAGGAACCCGACAAGTTCGACGCGGTGATGCGTGACTTCCTGCGCCGGCATGACTCGTGAGGCCGTCGCGCCGCTACACCTCAGTTCTTCTTGGCCGCGTTGAACTTTGCGACGTTGGCCCGGAAGTCCTCGGTCAGGAATGACTGGCTCTCGGCCGACAGCGCATAGTCCAGACTGGCGAGCACGGCCCGCTCCAGGTGAATGTTGAGCACGCGCTTGGTGCTCTCGACCGCCTGCTGCGGCAGTTCCAGAATCTTTTTGGCGGTGGCGATCGCCTCCGCAACCGGGTCGTCGGCAATGTGATTGGCCAAGCCGAGCTCGACGGCCCGCTGTGCGCCGATACGGGTTCCGGTGAGGGCGAATTCCTTGGCCAGCAGCAGGCTGATGTGCAGCGGCCAGGTCAGCGGCCCACCGTCGGCGGCCACCAGGCCGACCTGCACGTGCGGGTCGGCCAGATAGGCGTCTTCGGCGATGTAGACGATGTCGCTGAGCGCCACCAGACTGCAGCCCAGTCCGACGGCGGGGCCGTTGACCGCCGCCACCACCGGAATCCGGCACCGCGCCATGCCCAGCACGATCTCGCGTCCGTCGCGAATTGTCTTGGCGCGCAAGTCGGCATCGTTCGCCAGCTCCTCCAGATACGTGAAATCACCGCCGGCCGAAAACGCCCGGCCTGCGCCAGTGATCACCGCGGCGCGGGCGGTGGGGTCATCGGTGAGTCGCTGCCAGAGCCGCGCGAGGCCGACGTGCAGGTTGTCGTTGACCGAGTTGAGCGAATCGGGCCGGTTGAGCGTGATGATGCGCAAGGCACCGTCGGCCTGAACGTCGATTTCGGTAGGCATGTCGTACACGTCAGACTCCTTCGATCGTCGTGACCCGCTTCACCCGGGCTGCGCCCGCGTTCGCGATCACTCTCTACAACGGTCGTGACCCGCTTCACCCGGGCTGCGCCCGCGTTCGCGATCACTCCTACTACGGTCGTGACCCGCTTCACCCGGGCTGCGCCCGCGTTCGCGATCACTCTCTACAATCCCAAGATTCGTGAAGCGATGATGTTCTTTTGTATCTGCGACGTCCCGCCCATGACGCTCTGCGCGCGGCTGTAGAGGTAGGCGCTGAGCAGATCTGGATCCCGGGTGCCCGCCACGGCCAGGGCGGCGTGCCCGACGGACTGTTCCACCCAGGTCATCAACAGCTTGTCCAGCGATCCTTCCGAACCATGCGAGACCCCGTCGAGCTGTTCGGACAGCCGCCGGCGCACGTGGTGGGTCAGCATATCCGACTGGACCGCGGCCCAAGCCAGTTCCTCGGGCACCTCGCCGTCGTTGCGGGACAACAACTCTCGGACAAGCTTGCCGTAGCGCGCCGCGTAGCCGAGAGTGGAGGGCTCGCGTTCGTGCCCGACGACGGTCATGGCCACCGCCCAACCGTCACCGGGCGCCCCGACCATCCGGTCCGCCGGCACCTTGGCACCGTCGAAGAACACCTGACCGAATTCGTTGGTCACCCCGTTGATCATCTGCAGCGGGCGCTGTTGCACGCCGGGCTGTTTCATCTCCAGGACGAACGCCGACAGGCCGCGGTGGCGCTTGGCCTCGGGGTCGGTGCGGGCCAGCAACAGACACCAGTCGGCCACGTCGGAATAACTGGTCCAGATCTTGTGCCCGTTCACCACATACGTGTCGCCCTCGAGGCGAGCGGTGGTGGTCAGCGACGCTAGATCCGAACCGGCGCCCGGCTCGCTGAAGCCCTGGCACCAGCGCTCGGTTCCGTTGATGATGCCGGGCAGGAAGCGCTTTCGCAGGTCGTCGCTGGCGTGTTCACCGATGCCGTACACCAGATAGCCAACGCTGGGGCGCGGCGGCGCGCCGGCCCGCACCAGCTCCTCGTCGACGATGACGTCGTAGACGGGCGCTAAGTCCTGACCGCCCCAGTCGCGTGGCCAGGACAGGCCGAAGAAGCCGTTGTCGTAGAGGGCGCGGTGCCAGTCGGCCATGCGCGCCCAATACTCGTCACCGGAGCCGGAGAACTCCTTGGCGTGCGCGGCAAGCCAGGTGCGCAGCCGCTCCCGGAAGGCGGCTTCATCGGGTGAGTCACGAAAGTCCAAAATCGATCTCCTTCAACGCGACCGGCCACAGCTCGGTCGAAGTGAGGGCGCGGCGCAGATAGACATGCGCCACGCATTCCCAGGTGTTGCCGATACCGCCGTGCACCTGGATGGCCGTCTCGCAGACGGTGCGGGTGGCGCGCGCGCAGTACACCTTGGCGATCTGGGCGGCCCGAATGGCTTCGGCGGGAGCCAGCTCGTCGACCGCCCACGCCGCATGTCGCAGCACGCTCACCGAACCTTCGATCAGCGCAAGGCTTTCGGCAAGCAGGTGGGCGATGGCTTGGTAGGAGCCGATCTGCTTGCCGTACTGCTCACGAATTTTCGCGTAGTCACACGCGAGGGCGTGGGCGCCCCTCGCGATGCCGACCAGGTCGGCCGTGGTGGCGACCAAGGCGAGGGCCCGCCACTGCTCGGCGACGGCGGAGGACACTTCCGCCAGCGTCTCCGGCGATCCGGTGATCGTCGCGTCGGCCCGCGTCAGATCGACGCTCTCCGGTGCGATTTGCACATCACCGGCAAGAACGGTGCCCCCCGAGAGCCATAGGGCGCGCCGTGCGCCGCGGGCGTCGATCACGCGATCGCCGAAGGCGACGGTGGCCGCGGACACGTCCGCACCGGCGTGGCGGCCCAGATCGTCGGCCAGCACCGGGCCGAGGAAGGGGGTGTCAACCAGCCGTCGGCCGAATTCCTCGGCCACGATGGCTACCTCCACGCCGGAGGCCCCGTCGGAACGCAACGACCGCCAGCCGGTGTTCTCGATCTGCTTGTCCAGACGAGTGATTCGCGTGTGGTCGTCGAGATCCTGCACGACGGCCGGCCCGAGGTCGTCGGCCAGTTTGGCTGCGGCGTCCCGTAATTGCTGTTGTTCAGCTGTCAGACGTACATCCATAACGCTCCTTCAGAACTCGGCGCAGCACCTTGCCCGAAGGCAGGCGGGGAATGTCGGGAACGAACACCACTCGGCTCAGCTGCTTATAGGACGCCAGTTTCTCGTCCACCATGGCGGTCAGGTCTGTCGCATCGACCGACGCGGACGTCGCGACCGCGGCGACGACGGCTTCGCCGTTGAGGCCGTCCGGAATCCCGAACACCGCGCAGTCTTTGACGGCCGGATGACTGTGCAGCACCGTCTCGATTTCGGCGGGGGCGACCTGGAAGCCGCGCACTTTGATCATCTCTTTGAGGCGGTCGGTGATCCGCAGCCACCCGCCGGCGTCGAGCCAGCCGACATCTCCGGTGCGGTACCACCCGTCACGGATCGCCTCGCGGGTCGCGTCCGCCGGCAGGTAGCCGGCCATGAGCGACGCCGCGCGGGCCTGGATCTCCCCGACCTCACCGGGGCCGACCGGCTGGCCGGTTTCCAGTGAGACGATCCTTAGGTCCACACCGGGCACCGCCCGTCCGACGGTGTCCAGGCGCGGGTCCTCGATCGGATTGCACGCCAGGACAGGCAATTCCGTGGTCCCGTACGCCGGAAGCCAACCCACACCGGTGCGCCGGGTCACCGTCTCTGCGACGTGTGCGTTGACCGGCGTGGCCCCCCACATGATGTAGCGCAGCGAGGACAGGTCATAGGACTCGAGGCTGGGATGTGAAGCGATGGCCAACGCAATGGGAGCGACGGCCATTTCCACTGTGATGCGGTCACTTTCGATGTGCTGCAGCACCCGCTCGATGTCGAACCGGGGATGTAGGCGCACACCGGCGCCGGCCTTCAGCGCGGTCAGCAGGTTCAGCAGCCCGAGGATGTGCGAGGGCGGCGTGGCGACCTGGATCCGGTCGCGGTGAGTCAGTTGCAGCGCTTGGCGCCAGTGCCGCACCGCTTCGTCCAACGAGGCGTGGGTGTGCCGGACGGCCTTGGGCAGGCCGGTGGTGCCGGAGCTGAACACCAGCGCCGCGTCGGCCCCGGGTTGCGGTGACGCGGCCATCGGCTCCGCGGGCGCGGCCGGCTCGTCGAGGTGCAGCATCGGCATCAGGCCGGCCAGCACCGGGTGGTCCCCGACGGCGTGCGCGGGCTCGGTCAGCGCGAGCGCATGGTCGACCTCGTCGCGCTTCCACGCGGGGCTGATGAGTACCGCCGCGGCGGCCAGCCGCCAGATCGCGAGCACCACGGCAAGAAATTCCGGCCGGGTGGAGGCCATGACGGCGACGCGTTGGCCCGCGGCGACACCGCCTTTTGCCAGGGTTGCGGCCCATCCGTCGGCCAACGCGTCGAGTTCGGGCGCGCTGAATCGCCGTTCCTCGAACACGAGCGCCGCCGGCTCGGTCACGTCCCGTCCTTCCCTGACAGACCGGGCTGACCCGACATCCATACAGTCTTGAGAAGATGCTATCGCTTCGTGAGAATAGTATTCTCTATACTGAAGAATGCAAATACGGGAGAGGGGGCGGTCTCAGTGACGGTCACCCGGATCATCGAGGAGACCCCAGGGGTGACAGATCCGGCAACAAACGGCTCCGGTGCCGGGACGGTGACGATTCACCTCGACCGCAAGAAGGTCTCGGTGCCCAGGGTCCCGGGCGAGACGCTGTTGGAGAGCGCCCGTCGCGCGGGGCTGGAGCCGCCGTTCAGCTGCGAGGCCGGCAACTGCGGCACCTGCATGGCCAAGCTCGAAGAGGGCCACGCCACCATGCGGGTCAACGACGCTCTCGAGGAGGACGAGGTCGCCGAGGGCTACATTCTGACGTGCCAGGGCGTTCCGGACACGGACTCGGTCACGGTGCGCTACGAGTAGCAGCCAGAGAGGTGGCGACGATGGCCAAGGGCATCATCCTCGTGGAGAGCCGACCCAGCTCGCCCGAACGCGAACAGGAATACAACACCTGGTACGACGAGGTGCACCTGGGTGAGCTGGTGGCCCTGGACGGGTTCGTCTCCGCGCGCCGGCTGCGGCCCGTCGACGGCGACGGACCCTACGTCGCCATCTACGAGATCGAGGGCGACGATCTGCAGGCGATTCTGGACAACATGATCGCCAACGCCGGGCAGCTGCACATGTCGGATGCCTTGCAGCTCGACCCGGCGCCGATTCCCCGACTGCTCGAGACCACCACGGAGCACAGCGGCTAGCCGACTTCGGCTCGAATCGCTGTGCCAGAGAGGACTGCTTGATGAAGGTCGACGACCTGATCTTGGTGAGCATCGACGACCACGTGGTCGAACCGCCCGACATGTTCCTGCGGCACGTGCCCGCCAAGTATAAGGAAGAGGCACCCGTCGTCGTCACCGACGACAAGGGCGTCGACCAGTGGATGTACCAGGGCAGGCCGCAGGGCGTCAGCGGTCTGAACGCCGTGGTGTCGTGGCCCGCCGAGGAATGGGGCCGCGATCCCGCCGGCTTCGCCGAGATGCGCCCCGGCGTCTATGACGTCCACGAACGCGTCCGCGACATGAACCGCAACGGCATCCTCGCATCGATGTGCTTCCCGACGTTCACCGGCTTTTCGGCCCGCCACCTCAACATGACCCGCGAGGACGTCACCCTGGTGATGGTGTCGGCGTACAACGACTGGCACATCGACGAATGGGCCGGCTCCTATCCGGACCGCTTCATCCCGATCGCGATCCTGCCGACCTGGACTCCCGAGGGCATGTGCGCCGAGATCCGCCGCGTCGCGGCGAAGGGTTGCCGCGCGGTGACGATGCCGGAATTGCCGCACCTGGAAGGACTACCGAGCTACCACGACGAGGACTACTGGGGTCCGGTGTTCCGCACGCTGTCCGAGGAGAACGTGGTGATGTGCCTGCACATCGGCACCGGGTTCGGGGCGATCAGCATGGCACCGAATGCGCCGATCGACAACCTGATCATTCTGGCCACCCAGGTCTCGGCGATGTGCGCCCAAGATCTGCTGTGGGGCCCGGCCATGCGCAACTATCCCGACCTGAAATTCGCCTTCTCCGAAGGCGGTATCGGCTGGATCCCGTTCTATCTGGATCGCAGCGACCGTCACTACACCAACCAGAAATGGCTGCGCCGTGACTTCGGCGACAAGCTGCCCAGCGACGTCTTCCGTGAACACTCGCTGGCCTGCTATGTCACCGACAAGACGTCACTGAAGCTGCGCCACGAGATCGGCATTGACATCATCGCCTGGGAGTGCGACTACCCGCACTCGGACTGCTTCTGGCCGGACGCGCCCGAGCAGGTGCTTGCCGAGCTCAACGCCGCCGGCGCCGACGACGCCGACATCAACAAGATCACCTGGGGCAACGCCTGCCGATTCTTCGGCTGGGATCCGTTCGCCCGGACCCCCCGTGAGCAGGCCACCGTGCAGGCCCTGCGCGCCAAGGGAAGTGACGTCGACGTGTCGATCCGGTCGCGTGCCGAGTGGGCGCGCCTGTACGCGGAGAAGCAGCTCGCGTAGCTGACGTAGCCCGGAGGCGGGTCGGCCTTTCGGACACAAGGGCGCATCAGGTGACGCGCCCGAGCGCGTGAAGCGCCGGAGCCAACTCTTCGAATTGGTCAATGCCTGCGCCGAATTCACCGCCAATGGGCCCAAGCAGCACCACTGTGGGATCGTCCATCGCCTGCAGATAGTCACGCATGGTGGCCACCGGGCTCCCGTAGTCGCGGCCGACGCTGGCCGCCTGCTCCGGATAGCCGACGCCTAACCCAGCACGATTCTGTCCGGATAAGCCTGGGCGAGTTGGGCCGTCGCGGCGTGCAGGGTCTGGGCCGGCCGAGGCTCACCTCACCGGGCCGGGCGCCTGACGCCGAACGTGAAGTTGGTTTCACGCTCGGACCCGAACGTGAAACTGGCTTCACATTCGACGCTCGGCGGAGGTGCCTACTGGCTCAACTCCGGCGGCGGACGGTACTCGGGCTCATACCCCGAGACGTGGATCGGGCTGCCCACCAACCGGAATTCACCCGCTGTGACAATCACTTCGGGCGTGGCCTCGAGCGCTTCGGGCAGGCTCCGGACTGCGGCGGCGGGAACCCCCAGCGGGCGCAGGCGCCCCTCCCAGCCGATCGCGCTGTCGGTGGCGAGCATCGCCGTGACGACGGCCAGCACTTCGTCGCGGCGCGCGACTCGCTCGGCCATGGTTTCGAAGCCGCCGATGCCGGCTTCCGCGGCGAACGACTTCCAAAAGCCGTCGTGGGTGATGAACAGCGCCAGATACCCGTCGGCGGTCGGAAAGAGCTGAGCCGGAACATAATACGAATGCGCCCCGTAGGGGCGGCGCTGCGGTACGACGCCGCCGTTGAGATAGGCCGACGCGTGGTAGTTCAGCTGGGACAGCATGACGTCGCGCAGCGACACATCCACCTGGCCGCCGGTGCCCGAGATGATCTTGGCCAACAGCCCCAGGGCCGCGGTCATTCCGGTGGAGTTATCGGCCGACGAGTAGCCGGGCAGCGTCGGCGGACCGTCCGGGTCGCCGGTCAGGGCGGCGGTGCCGACGTCCGCCTGCACCACGTAGTCGAACGCCGGGTCGTCGCCGCCGTAGAGCCCGAAACCGGTGATCGCCACGCAGACGATCTTCTCGTTGTGCCGGCGCAGCGAGTCGTAGGTCAGGCCCAGCCTGCGGATGGCTGAGGGTTTCAGGTTCACCAGCAGCGCGTGCGAATCCGCGACCAGTTCACCCAACCGCTGCTGCCCCGCATCGGAATTGAGGTCCAGCGTGATGCTGGATTTGTTGCGGTTGAGGCTGGCGAAGTAGGTGGCGCCGACGCTGCGGGAGATCTCGCCGCCGGCGGGTTCGATCTTGGTGACGTCGGCGCCGAGGTCGGCGAGCAGCATGGTGGCGTACGGTCCCGCCAGCATGGTGCCGACCTCGAGGATACGGACCCCCGCCAGCGGCCCGGAGTGGTTTGCGGTCAACGCAATTCCGCGGCGAGTGAGGCGATCATTTCGCGGGTGCGCCGCTTGGAGGCGACCAGCTCGTCGCGATCGTCGCCGATCGGCAGCAGCCGCACCGACAGATCGGTCACGCCGGCGTCGGCGAACCGGCGCATCCGGCCCAGGATCAGTTCCTCGTCACCGGCCGCGCACAGGTCACCGACGTCGCGGGCGTCGCCGCGGTCCAGCAGACGCTGATAGTTGGGCGACACCTCCGCCTCGCCCAGGATGCGGTTGGCCCGCTCCTTGGCCTCGTCGACTCGCGAAGGCTCGCAAAGGCATACCGGGATGCCCGCGATAATGCGCGGCGCCGGACGGCCGGCGTCGGCGGCGGCCTTGGTGATCTTCGGTGCGATGTGATCGCCGATCGCGCGCTCGTCGGCCATCCACAGCACGGTGCCGTCCGCCAGTTCACCGGCGATCTGAAGCATCACCGGCCCCAACGCGGCGACGAGCACCGGCATCGGGGTGTCGGCCCCGATCGCCAACGGGTTGTGCACGGTGAACGAATCGTTCTCGACGTCAACGTCTCCCGGTCCGGCGATGGCGGCGTTGAGCACCTGCAGATAGTCGCGGGTGTAGGCGGCCGGCTTCTCGTACGGCAGGCCGAGCATGTCGCGGACGATCCAGTGGTGCGACGGCCCGACACCAAGGGCAAGCCGGCCGCCGGCCACCGCGTGTGTCGAGAGGGCCTGGCGGGCAAGGGCGATGGGGTGCTGGGCCTGCAGCGGCA
>NZ_LZLL01000386.1:0-68459 GCF_001669335.1 Mycobacterium sp. 1245852.3
CTCGGGTGTGGTTGAGCGCTTAAGCGGATACTTGGATATCCTAGTAACCCGGTTCGGGCCTTGGCAAGGTGGTCGCCGGTCTAGCCTGAGGGCGGTATGCGCACCATCGAGGCCGACTACCTGGTGGTCGGGGCGGGCGCCATGGGCATGGCGTTCATCGACACGCTGGTCTCCGAGACGGAGGCCCGCGTGGTGGTGGTGGACCGCCAACACGCGCCCGGTGGGCACTGGACCATGGCCTACCCGTTCGTGCGGTTGCATCAGCCCTCGGCCTTCTACGGCGTCAACTCGTCGCGGCTCGGCAGCGACACCATCGACCAAGTGGGTTGGAACCACGGGCTTTACGAGTTGGCGACCGCCGGCGAAATCTGCGCCTACTACGACCGCATCATGCGCCGCGAGTGGTTGCCGACCGGGCGGGTCAGCTACTTCCCGATGAGCGAATACCTCGGCCAATACGGTGGGCAAGGCCGGTTCCGCCCGCTGGCCGGCGCCGATTACACCGTCGACGTGACGCGCCGCGTCGTCGACGCCACCTACATGCGGGTCACGGTCCCGGCGATGCGCCGCCCCCCGTACCAGGTCGCCGACGGCGTCGCGTGCGTCGCGCCCAACGACCTGCCCCGGCTCGGCGGCTACGAGCGCTACGTCGTCGTCGGGGCCGGCAAGACCGGAATCGACACCTGCCTGTGGCTGCTCGGTCACGGGATCGAACCGGATCGGCTGACCTGGATCGTGCCCCGCGATTCCTGGCTGCTGGACCGCGAAACCATGCAGCCCGGCTCGCTGTTCGCCGACAAGCTCAAGGCCAGCTTCACCGCCCAACTGCGCGCGATCAACGACGCCGCCTCGGCGCGGGATCTGTTCGCGCGTCTCGAAGACGCCGGCGTGCTGTTGCGGATCGATCCGGCGATCCGGCCCGCCATGTATCGCTGCGCGACCGTCACCCGGCTCGAGCTCGAGCAACTGCGGCGCATCACCGACGTGGTGCGCCTGGGTCACCTCCTGCGGATCGACGCGGGCAGGCTGACGCTCGACGGCGGCACCGTGGCGGTCAGCGGCGACGAACTGTACATCGATTGCACCGCGGACGGCGCCGAAAAGCGGCCCGCTACACCGATCTTCGACACCGGGACCATCACGCTGCAAAGCGTGCGCGGCTGCCAGCAGATCTTCTCCGCGGCGCTGATCGCCCACGTCGAGGCCGCATACCGTGACGACACCGTGAAAAACGATCTCTGCGTGCCCCTGCCGCATCCGGACACCGACCTCGATTGGTTGCGGCTGGCGCTGGCCGACTACACCAATCAGTTGCGCTGGTTCGACGACCCGGAGCTGATGTCGTGGCTGTCCGCGGCGCGCCTGGACCTGTTCGGCCATCTGATCGGCCACCTGCTGCCGTCGGCGTCGGCGAAGCCGCGGGTGCGCGAGCGGATACTGAGCATCGCCAAATCCGTGTTCTCGGCCACCGCCACCAAGCTCGACCAGCTCGTGGCCGCCGAGGCCGCACTCGCTGCGCCCGTGTAACCCGAGTCGCTATTCATCGGGTGAAGGAGGCATGTGGCGGCAAGAAACGAGCCCGTCGGCCCGCGACCCCTGCGCGCGGTCCCCGAGGACGGCCATGACGCCGGCTACCCGAACTGGGAAGCCGTGTACTCCGACAACGCGACCTGGGTGTACCGCACGCTGTTCGCGCGCGTCGGAAACCAGACCGACGCCGAGGACCTCACCGCCGAGGTGTTCCTGGCGGCGTTGCGGCCGCTGCGGCTGACCGCGAGCGTCGCCGAGGTGCGCGCGTACCTGCGGGCGACGGCCAGGACGGTGCTGGCCGCACACTGGCGCGAGACGCTGGGGCGCGAGATAACCTCGATCGAGGACATCGAACAACCAGCCGAGGGCCAGGACGCCATCAGTACCGCGCCGCAGCGGGTTGCCCGGGTTCTGGACAGCCTGCCGGACCGCTACCGCCGGATTCTGGAATCGCGTTTCCTGCAGGGCCATTCGATCAAGGAGTCAGCCGCGGAACTCGGGATCAGCGTGGCCAATGCCAAGGTGCTCCAGCACCGCGCCCTGCGGCTGGCGGCCCAGGTCAACGATGGGGGCCAGCCATGAATGCGCGAGGGTTGCGACGTTATGTCGACGATCTGTTGCGGGGGCGCCGGCCCCGGCCGTTCGCGCCCGACGACTTCGAGGCGGCTCAGCTGCGCACGGCGATCGAGCTGCGCGCGGCGCGCGAGGGTGGTGACGCGCCCCGCCAGGAATTCCTGACCGACCTGCACCGGCGCCTCGCCGAGCAAATGTCCGGTGCGCCAACGGAACCGGCTCCGGACCGTCGCAGCACGCGCCGCCAGGTGATCGTCGGTACGTCGGCCGCCGCGACGGCGGCGGTCGCCGCGGTATCCGTCGATCGCACCCTGATCCTCGGCCGCGGCGGCAACGGTCACAGTCCCGAAGTCGCGGCCGGGCAACTCACGCCCAACGAGGGCAGCTGGCAGCGCGTGGCGGCCAGCTCTGATGTGCCCGACGGCGTCATGCACGCCTTCGACCTCGGCTCGGTGACCGGATTCGTCCGCCGGGTCGCGGGCGAAGTCCAGGCCGTCTCGGGAGTGTGCACGCATCAGGGTTGCAAGCTGTGGTTCGACGCACCCGACGACACGCTGCGCTGCCCGTGCCACACCACGTCGTTTTCGCCCACCGGCCAGGTGATCACCCATCAATTGCCGATAGCGCCAAAGCCCTTGCCTGCATTGATGGTTCGCGAGGCCAACGGCGGCATCGAGGTGTTCGCACCGGCGCGCCCCGAGCGGCCGGCACGATCGGTGTAACCCGCCGCCATATCTCTGGGCATGGATATCCCCATGCTTCGAAGATGTTTGGCGATCGTGCCGGCCGCGGGTGTGTTGGCATTGGCCGGTTGCTCCCAGCCCCGGCCGGTGGCGAACACCGCGGCGCCCACGACCGAGGTGTCGATCACCGCGCCGGTGGCTCCCGTGCGCGGCAATGAGGTCACCATCGACGGCTTCGCGTTCCAACCCGCCTCGTTGACCGTCACCGCCGGGACCACCGTCACGTGGACCAACCGCGACGAAGAGCCTCATACGGTGGCCGCAAGCGACGGCTCGTTTCACTCACCCGGCATGGGCACCGGCGCGACCTTCACCCACACCTTCGCCGCCGCAGGGACTTTCGACTACGTCTGCTCGATCCACCCGATGATGCGCGGCACCGTGGTGGTGACGGGATGACCAGCACCGGGGAGAACGGCATGACCCGCCGCCAGCTCATCCGGCACACGGCGTGGTTCGGAGCGGCGGTCGGGTTCGCGGTGGCCGGCGGTGAGGTCATCTCCCATGCCGCCGGCGACGCCAAGGCCGCGCACGCGGCGGGACGGCCCACCCTGCGATTCGCCCAGATCAGCGACAGCCACCTCGGTTTCACCGGAGCACCCAACCCGGATGTCACCTCGACGTTCGGCCACGCGATCGATCAAGTCAACAACCTCGGATACACACCGGATTTCGTCATCCACACCGGCGACCTCACCCACCTGTCCAGCCCGGAACAGTTCGACCAGGTGAAGCAGATGATGAGCGGCCTCAAGACGCCGCACGTGCTGACCGTGCCCGGGGAGCACGACTCGATCGACGACGCGGGGCAGAAGTACCGAAACGCGTTCGGCGCCGGCTCGATCGGCGACGGGTGGTACAGCCTCGACATCGCCGGCGTGCACCTGATCGCGCTGGTCAATACCCTGAACCTGCACAAGCTCGGCCACCTGGGCGCCGATCAGCTGGAGTTCGTCAAGAAGGACGTCGCCCGCCTGTCCAGCGATACCCCCATCATCGTGTTCAGCCACATCCCGCTGTTCGCCATGTACCCGCAATGGGGCTGGGGCACCGACGACGCGACCCAGGCGCTGAGCTACCTGCGCCGCTTCGCGTCCGTCACCTGCCTCAACGGCCATGTCCACCAACTGTTTTCCAAGACCGAAGGCAACGTGACCTTCTACAGCGCAACCACCACCGCGTACCCACTGCCGCGACCGGGTGACGGGCCGGCGCCCAAGCCGGTCACGCTGCCCGCCGGCAAGCTGCGCGACGCGCTGGGCATCCGCGAGGTCAGCTACACCAGGGGAGAGACCGCCTTGGCCTTGAAGGAGCGGACGCTGCAATGAGTTTGGCGAACATCCTGGTGCGGCTCGGCCTCGCCGTGTCGCTGGCCGTCGCCGCCGCCAGCCACGCCTATCTCTATGTCCATGGCTACCACCACATTCCGATGATCGGCGCGGCATTCCTGGCGCAGGCCAGCGTGTCGTTCGCGCTCGCGCTGCTGATCCTGATCGGCGGGCCGGCCTGGCTGCGCTGGGCGGGCGCCGCGGTGGCGGGCGGCTCGCTGGTCGCGTTCGTTATGTCGCGCACCGTCGGGCTCTCCGGCTTCTTTGAGCGCGGCTGGGACCCGGCGCCGTACGCGGCCGTCAGCGTGACGGCCGAGGTGATCACGCTGGTGCTGTGGGGGTTTGGCGGCCGCCTTTGGCTTCGAGCGCGCCAGACCACCTCCGTTTGAGGCGGCGTTTGAGGGACAGCGAGCAGACTAGGCGGCGCCCGGGGCCTCCGGAGCCGGCTGGTCGGCCAGGGCGTCGGCCCTGCTGACCGGCCCTGGCTCGTCGGAGCTGGACGTCACCGGGGCCGACCACTTGATCCGGAGCCGGCGCTTGAGGGACATCGAGGGTTTCTCGATGAGGAACCAGCTCGCCGCGGCCAGTGGCAGAGTGGCCGTCACCGCGGCAAGGAAGAACAGCACCGGGTGCAGGCGCGTCGCGAGCCCGGTGACGGCCAGCAATTGCTGGGCCGGGAATGCGTAGATATAGACGCCGTAGGACAGGTCGGTGCGCAGCCTCAACCGTTCGCTCTTGAGCAGGGAGCCGGTGACGACGACGGCGTAGGCCAGCGGAAGCGCGCCGACCACCCGGTAATCGGGCAGGAAGCCGGCCGCGATGACGATGACGACGCACACCGCGACCAGCGACCAGCGGGCGGGGATGACGTCTCGCCACTGATACAGCAGGGCACCGGCGGAGAACATGATGGCCGCGCGCACCGCGAGCTGCGGAATGGTCCACACGCCGGGAAAGGTCAGGGGCGGGACCACCAGCGCCGCCAGTGTCGCCACCACCAGAACAGCGGGGGATATCCACCGGCGATTGGCCAGCCCCGCCACGCCGATGGCGGCAACGAACACGTAGCACAGCAGTTCCCAGATCAGCGACCACATCGAACCGTTCCACGCGGGTCCACCCGGCACGCCGTGCAGCGTTCCGTCGATGGTCGGCTGCAGGTAAGCGATCGCGCTGTTCTTCAGGACGTACTGGAGCGGGGCGGTGGAACCGAGCAGCTTCGCGGCCGAACCGCCCTGGATCACCATGCTGAGCGGGGCGAAGACGAACGCGGTCACGACCAGGCACACGTAGAAGCCGGGCAGGATCCGCAACGCGCGCGCGGTGAGATAGTCACGCAGTCGGGGGTCGGTCAGCCAACTGCGGGTGATGAGAAAGCCGGAGATCGCGAAAAATCCGTCAACGCCCACCGAGAAGAAAAGCTGCAGCGTTGCCTTCGGGGGCATATGGCCGGTGCATGGCCAGGAGTGGAAGAACATCACCTCGGCCGCCAACACCAACCGAAGTGCGTTGAGCGCGTTTCTTCGCGGATCGAAAACCTGCCCTAGCTTCATCCAGCCCTCCACCCCCACACACCACTCGCCGTCGGCGCCATCGTACGGGCCGCGGACACTTTGACGCTGACGCTCGCGCTGGCCTCGATCAGGTCGTGGCCCCGCGATTCTTTGCCCGCGGCGCGGCGTCTCGCGTCCTTGAATTGCAACGACGATGGCTAAACGGCACCGGGTACCTCCGGCGGCATCGCCAGGGCCGCTTGCTCGCGGGAGCCGACGGATCTCCGTTTGAGCCGGGCCTTCAGCGACCTCGCCGGCTTTTCGACCAGGAACCAGCTCGCAGCGGCCAGCGGCAGGGTGGCCACGGCCACGGTCAGGCAGAACACGATCGGATTGAGGCTGAGCAACCCGAGGACCGCCAGCAGCTGCTGGGTCGGGTACGCATAGATGTACATGCCGTAGGACAGGTCCGTGCGCAATCGCAATCGCCGGTTGTGCAGCAGGGACCCGGAGACGATGACGGCGTAGGCCAGCGGAACGGCGGCAACCACCCGGTAATCCGGCAGCTGACCGGCCACCAGCACGATCACCACGCTCACCGCGACCAGCCACCAGCGCGCGGGGATCACGTCCCGCCACTGATAGAGCAGCGCCCCCGCGGCGAACATGATCGCGGCCCGGCACGCCATGAAGACCAGGACGATGCCCACGTTGCCCGTCGGCCGATTGAACACCTCGGGGAAGGTGACGGGCGGCATCATCGACGCCCCGATCGCCGCCACCACCAATATCACCGGCGAAACCCACCTGCGGTTGGCCAGTCCGGCCACGCCGATGGCGGCGACGACCAGATAGCACATGATCTCCCAGAACAGGGACCACAGCGACGCGTTCCAGATGCCCGCACTGGGAATGTCGAGCGGGGTGCCACCGACGTCGGGCTTGAGCCACAAGACCGCGGCGTTTTTCAGCACGTATTCGAACGGCGCGAATGAGAACAGCAGCTTCGCCGGCGAACCGCCCTGGATCGCCACGCTGAGCGGGGCGAACACGAAGGCGGTCACGATCATGCAGACGTAGAAGCCGGGCAGGATGCGCAGGGCCCGGGCGGCGAGGTAGGCGCGCAGCTTGGGGTTGCTCAGCCAGCTCGCGGTGATGAGGAATCCCGAAATCGCGAAGAACCCGTCCACCCCTACGGACAGCAGTAGTTGCAGAACGGCCCGCAGTGACGGCAGATGACCCCGAACCGGGTAGGTGTGCCAAAAGATGACCTCGGCCGCGAGCGCCAACCGCCACGCGTTGAGCGCATTGCTTCGCGGATCGAAGACCTGCCCGAGCTTCATCGGCGTCGCCCGCCGTCCGCACTGGGCATCATCGGAATCATCGGCGCAATCTTAGCCTCACCCGCCAGCGATGAGGGCCGGTTGACGGTACTCGCCCGATTCGGTGACCGCAACCGCAGCGCTATTAAATATGTGTCCAACAGGCCGGTGACCAGGGCGGCGCCGTTTTGCGCCCGATGAGCGCCAAGAGCGTTGGGGCTCAAGCCCATGGCTGCGCGCGGTCAGCCGCGCAGGCCGTCGACGAACGCCTTCGTCTCTTCCCAGGTGGGCAGCAGCCCCGAGGCGCGCGCCTCTGCGAAGCTGGGCGCCGCGGCGTCACGATCGGACAGGTTGGGCGCCGCCCCGTCCACCAGCGGCCAGTCGATGGCCAACGCCGGATCGGTCGCGCAAATGGTGTGTTCGCGCTGCGGGTTGTATTCCGCCGAGCACAGATACATCACCGTCGAATCGTCTTGCAGGGCCAGGAAGCCGTGGCCCAGGCCCTCGGACAGGTAGATCGTCCGGTGATCGGAGTCGTCGAGCAGCACGGAGTCCCACTGCCCGAAGGTCGGCGAGCCCTCCCGGATGTCGACGACCACGTCGAACACCGAACCGCGAACGCAGGTCACATACTTGGCCTGGCTCGGTGGCACCTGGGCGTAGTGCAATCCGCGCAACACACCCGCCGCGGAGACCGAGCAGTTGGCCTGCCGGACGTCCAGCCGATGACCGGCGAAGGAGCTGAATCCCTTGTCGGCGAACCATTCGAAGAAGTGTCCGCGCGAATCGCCGTGCACGGTAGGGGTGATCTCCCAGGCGCCGGGGATCTTCAGTTCGCGAACTTCCACGCTACTGCCCACGCTCTTCGTAGCGGGTTTCCGAGGCATCTTTCAACGGACGCCACCACGATTCGTTCGCGCGATACCAGTCAATGGTGGCACGCAGACCCTCCTCGAAGTCGGTATGCTTTGGCGCCCAACATAATTCGTCGTACAGCGTCGACGGGTCGATGGCGTAACGCAGATCGTGGCCGACGCGATCGGTGACGTGGTCGAAGTCGTCGGGCTCGCGGCCCATCATCTGCAGCAGCGTGCGCAGCACGGTCAGGTTGTCGCGCTCGCCTTCGGAGCTGATCAGGTAGGTGCGCCCGATCTCGCCGGAGTCCAGGATGCGGCGGACCGCGCTGTTGTGGTCGTCGACGTGGATCCAGTCGCGGACGTTGGCCCCGGTGCCGTACAGCTTGGGGCGACGGCCGGTGAGGACGTTGGTGATCTGGCGCGGGATGAACTTCTCCACGTGCTGATACGGCCCGTAGTTGTTGGAGCAGTTGGAGATCGTCGCGCGCACGCCGTAGGAGCGCACCCACGCCCGCACCAGCATGTCGGCGGCGGCCTTGGTCGCCGAATACGGGCTGGACGGGTTGTAGGGCGTCGCCTCGGTGAATCGCTGGGGGTCGTCGAGCTCCAGGTCGCCGTAGACCTCGTCGGTCGAGATGTGGTGCAGCCGCACGCCGTAACGCCGCACGGCCTCGAGAATGGTGAAGGTGCCGACGACGTTCGTGTGCAAGAACGGCTCGGGGCCCTCCAGCGCGTTGTCGACGTGGCTCTCCGCGGCGAAGTGCACCACCGCGTCGGATTCGGCGACCAACCGCGACACCAGCTCGGCATCGGTGATGTCGCCGACAACCAGCTCGATGGAGTCCTCGACGTCGGCCAGCGACTCACGCCGACCCGCATAGGTCAGGGCGTCGAGCACCGTGACGGAATCCTCGGGGTGTTCGCGGACCGTGCTGTGCACGAAGTTGGCGCCGATGAATCCAGCGCCGCCGGTGACCAGTAACCGCATGCCCAAACCCTAACCGAGCCGATCGGTCAGTTTGCGCCAGTCAGCCCCAGAGCTCCGGCCAATTCGCTCAGCGCAGGTAGCAGCGTTTCCTCGTCGTGGGCGCCGAGCACCTGGATCGCCACGTGGTCGGCGCCGGCCTGCAGGTGTTCGCCCAGCCGCCCCGCGATGTCGTCGGGGGTGCCGTAGGCGACCACCGCGTCGATCAGCCTGTCGCTGCCCGGTTTGCGCACGTCGGCCTCGGTGAAGCCCAGCCGCAGCCAGTTGTTCACGTAGTTGCTCAGGCCCAGGTAGAACTCGACCGTCTGGCGCCCGATCGCGCGCGCCCGCTCCGCGTCGGTGGTGAGCACCACCTTGTGTTCGGGCGCCAAATACACTGCCCCGCCGAGCAACTCGCGCGCCTTCGCCGTGTGTTCGGGCGTCGTCAGGTAGGGATGGGCACCGGCGCTGCGCTGCGCCGCGAGCCGCAGCACCCGCGGGCCCAGCGCGGCGAGCACCCGCCGGCTGGTCGGCACCAGGGCGGCATCGAGTTCGTCGAGGTAGGAGACCAGGGCGTCGTACGGCTTGACGTATTCCTCGGTGTGTTCGGGGTGGCCCACCCCGACGCCCAGCAAAAACCTTCCCGGGTGCGCGCTTTCGATCCGCCGGAAGGACTCCGCGACGGCCCCGGCGGGCGCCGTCCAGATGTTGACGATCCCGGTGGCCAGTTGCAGCGACGTCGTCGCCGCCAGGGCCGGCTCGGCCCAGGACAGCTCGGCGTCCGGTGAGCCACCGATCCAGGCGGCGCCGTACCCCAGCGATTCGATGCCCGCCGCCAAATCCGCGGAGATGGATCGGGTGGGCAGCCACACGCCGAACCGGCCGAGTTCGGGCTTGAGTGAAACTCCCTCGGTCATCTGGGCTCCCCCTACGGTCTCAGGACTGCTTCAACCCCAGTGGCCCCGCCAGTTCGGCCAGCGCCGAGACCAGGTTTTCATCCTTTGTCAGGACCTGCACGGGGACGTGATCGGCGCCGGCGTCGAGGTGCTCGTTCAGCCGCGCCGCGATCTGGTCCACGGTGCCATACGCCACCACCGCGTCCACCAGGCGGTCGCTGCCGGGCCGGGTGACCTCGTCCTCGGTGAAACCCAGCCGCTTCCAGTTGTTTCGGTAGTTGGCGAGGTTGAAATAGATGTCGAGCGCCTTGCGGCCGACGGCCCGCGCCTTCTCGGCGTCGGTGGTCAGCACGACCTTGTGCTCGGGCGCCAGGAAGGCCGACGGCCCGATCAGCTCGCGGGCCCGCGCGGTGTGTTCGGGGGTGGTCAGGTAGGGGTGCGCGCCGGCCGAGCGCTCCGCGGACAGCTTGAGCACGCGCGGGCCCAGCGCCGCCACCACCCGGCGGTGGGCGGGCACGCCGTAGTCGTCGAGCTGCTTGAGGTAGTCGGACAGCGCGTCGTAGGGCTTGCGGTACTCGGTGTGCGCCTCGGGATGCCCGACGCCGATGCCCAGCAGGAACCGGCCGGGGTAGGCCGCCTCGATGCGGTGGAAGGATTCGGCCACGGGCCCCGCGGCCGCGGTCCAGATGTTGACGATGCCGGTGCCCACCTGCAACGTCGTGGTCGCTTCCAGGAGGGGTTCGACCCAGGCCAGCTCGGCGGGGGGTGAACCGCCGACCCACACGGCGCCGTAGCCCAGCGCCTCGATGTCCCTGGCCTGCTCGGGGGTGACGCCGCGTCCGAACGATCCGAACCGGCCGAGATTGGGTTTGCTCGCAGCATCGGTCATGGTTGTTCCCAACCCGCGCCCCGCGAAAGCTATTCCGAAACGGCCAGATCCTCGTCGGCATCGTCGAGATCGGTGGCCGCGACGTCGGCGGCGGGCGCCGTGAGCGGGAGCAGCACGATGAACCGGGTGTCGCCGGGCACCGACTCCACCCGCAGGTCGCCGCGATGCTTCTTCACCACGATGTTGAACGCCAGGTCCAGGCCCAGCCCGGTGCCCTCGCCGAAGGGTTTGGTGGTGAAGAACGGCTCGAAGATGTGTTCGCGGATGTCCTCGGGTATGCCCGGGCCGGTGTCGCAGATTTCGATGCGGGCCAGGTTGTCGCCTTCGGCGCAGGTGCGGATGGTCAGGGTGCCACCGGTGTCGCGCATGGCGGCGATCGCGTTGTCGATGATGTTGGTCCACACCTGATTGAGATCGCCTGGGTAGCAAGGGATTTCGGGAAGGGTCTGGTCGAAGTCCTTGACGACGGTGATCGCCTTCGCGCCCTTGCCGCCGTCCTTGCCGCCGTCCTTGGTCAACCGGTCGGCGAACATCACCAGGGTGCTGCGCAGCAGGTCGTGCACGTTGGTCACCTGGAACGGGGCGCGATCCATCTGCGAATACTGCTTGGCGTCGGCGACCAGCGCCGAAATCCGTTTGCTGGCTTCCAGAATCTGATTCATCAGCAGCTCGCTCTCGATGGTGTAGTTGATCCAACGGATCGCCTGCTCCAGCGATGTCGATGCGAGTTCCTCGGTGACCGCGGAGATCCGCTCCAGCCAATCGGTGTCGATGCCGCCCTCGACGAACGTCGGGGCGATGTCCCAACCGCCGTCGATGCCGTGCTCTTCCAGCCAGTCGCCGACGGCGTCCTCCCGGTCGGAGGTCTCGAGCGCGGTCAAATGCTGCCCCGATCCTGGAGCAGCGGACTTGGCGACCTGCTCGGCGACCCGCTCCTGCAGCCGCACCAGGGCGCTGAGCGCCTCGGGGGTGATGGTCCCGTCGGCCAGCATCGCCAGCTTGTGGCGCATGTTGGCCACCCGTTCGCGCAGATCCGCCGCGGACCTCGAGATCGCCGCCGCGGGGTTGTTCAGCTGGTGCGTCAGCCCGGCCGACAACCGGCCCAGCGCCAGCAGCTTCTCTCGGTTGTCGATGATCCGGCGGGTCCGGTCGGTGCCGACGGCGATGCCGTCGAGCAGATGCACCGCCATCGGGAACTGGTCCCGCATGAACTGGGCGAACACCGGCGCGTCCATCACGAAGAAGCGCGACGGCTTGGTCACGTGTACCGAGGCGTCGTAGCTCTTCTGCTTGCCGCCGGTGAACGCCCGCCACGCCCCGCAATACACGCCGCGCTGCGAGGTGCGGTTGGTCTCGATGTCCTGGCCGCCGGAGAGCTTGCTCATGGTGAGCTCCCCGTCGATCAAGACGTAGAAGCAGGTCGCCGGCTCGCCCTCGACGCAGATCGGACCGGGTTCGTAGTGCTGAATGTGGCCGTTGGCGCACAGCACCGCGAGCTGCTCGTCGGTGAGCGCCTCGAACAGGAACAGGCTGCGCAGCTCGTCGGGCTGACAGGGCACCTTGGTCGATTCGGAGCCGGTCATACCCCTCCTAGCTCTCGGCCAGGTAGCGGTGGACCAGCATGACGGCCATCGACCCTTCACCGACGGCGGCGGCGACCCGTTTGGCCGAGGTCGAGCGGACGTCGCCGGTGGCGAAGACGCCGGGCACGCTGGTTTCCAGGTGATGCGGCGGGCGTTCCAACGTCCAGCCGCACACGTTGCGCAGGTCCGGTCCGGTCAGGATGAAACCGTGGTCGTCGCGGGCCAGCACCCCGTCGAGCCAGTCGGTGCGCGGGGCGGCGCCGATGAAGATGAACATCCGCGCGCAGGTGACGTCCTCGATCTCCCCGGTGCGGTTGTTCACCAGCCTCAGCTGCTCGAGGTGGCCGTCGCCGGTGGCGCGCTGCACCTCGGTGCAGGTCAGCACGTTGATCTTGGGGTTCGCCTCGATCTGCTGGATGAGGTAGTAGGACATCGACGCCTCCAGCGACGGGGCGCGCACCACGATGTTGACGGACTTGGCCGTCCGGGACAGGTACATCGCGGCCTGGCCGGCCGAATTCGCCCCGCCGATCACGTAGACCTCTTCGTCTTCGCACTCCGGGGCGACCGAGATGGCCGCGCCGTAGTACACGCCGCAGCCGGTCAGCTCGGTGCAGCCCTCCGCCTGCAGCTGGCGGTAGGACACCCCGGTGGCCAGGATGACGGCGTGCGCGTCGATCGAGCCGCCGTCGGCGAACCGCACGGTGCGCTTGGATCCGTTCACCTCGAGGGCGACGGCCTTACGCGCGGTGATCAGCTCGGCGCCGAATTTTTCCGCCTGCCGCCGCGCCCGGTCGGCCAGCTGCCCGCCCGAGACCCCGTCGGGGAAGCCCAAATAGTTCTCGATGCGCGAGCTCTGCCCGGCCTGGCCGCCGGTGGCGATGTGCTCGATGAGCACGGTGCGCAGCCCCTCGGAGGCGCCGTACACGGCGGCGGCCAGGCCGGCGGGCCCACCGCCGACCACGATCAGGTCGTAGAACTCCTGCGACGGCGTGGTGGTCAGGCCCAGCGTCTCGGCCAGCTGCGCATCGGTGGGCTCGACCAGGGTGTCGCCGCGCTGGGTGATGACCACCGGCAGTCGCCTGCCGTCCTCGCCGGCCGCGCTGAGCAGCCGCTCGCCGGCGGGCTCGTCGGCCATGAACCAGGTGTAGTAGAGGCCGTTGCGGGCCAGGAAGTCGCGGACCTGCCACGACCGCGCCGACCAGCGGTGGCCGATCACCTTGGTGTGCGGGATGGGGTGCTCGGGCGCGGCGCGCCAGGCGTCCAGCAGCCCGTCGATGACCGGGTAGAACTTCTCCTCCGGGGGATCCCACGGCTTGAGCAGGTAGTGGTCCAGGTCGACGACGTTGATCGCGTCGATGGCGGCGTGGGTGTCGGCGTAGGCGGTCAGCAGCACCCGGCGGGCCGCGGGATACAGGTCCATCGCCTGCTCGAGGAACTCGATGCCGCTCATCTGCGGCATCCGGTAGTCGGCGATGAGCAGCGCGACGGTCTCGCCGCGCAGTTTGAGCTCCTTGAGCGTGCCCAGGGCGTCGGGCCCGGATTCCGCGCGCACGATCCGGTGTTGCTCGCCGTAGTGGCGGCGCAGGTCGCGGGCGACCGCCCGGGACACCGAGGGATCGTCGTCGACGGTCAGCATGACGGGCTTGCGCGGTTGCGCTGCGGCCTCTGGCGGGCCCGAGGGGGCCGAGGGGTTAGTCATCGGCGTTAAGTATGCGCTCGTCAGCGGCCGTGCGGGAGGTCGAGCTGGCGGGCCGCGTTCCGCCGGCAGCGATTTTGGTGGAGGGCAATAACCAGGTATCGTGGAACAACGGTGCGGCATCCGCGCCGACTTTTTGTGTGCCAAGTCCCTAGGAATTTCCTGTCACCGGCTCACGTTCCAAGTCGGTGCACTGTCGCGTCGACTAGGCGCAGACGAGAACGAAACTATACGACGAGGATTCTTAACTAGTTATGGCCAAGAAGGACGGCGCCATCGAGGTGGAAGGCCGGGTGGTCGAGCCGCTGCCCAATGCGATGTTCCGCATTGAGCTGGAGAACGGCCACAAGGTGCTTGCCCACATCAGCGGCAAGATGCGGCAGCACTACATCCGCATCCTGCCGGAGGACCGGGTGGTGGTGGAGTTGTCTCCCTACGACCTGTCCCGCGGCCGCATCGTGTACCGGTACAAGTAACCGCGCCTGAGCTCCAACAACCTACGAATAGACAGAACAGGATCGAACAGCCGTGAAGGTGAACCCGAGCGTCAAGCCAATCTGTGACAAGTGCAGGGTGATCCGTCGGCATGGGCGGGTCATGGTGATCTGCTCCGATCCGCGCCACAAGCAGCGCCAGGGCTGACCTGCCCCAGCACCGTCCGGCGACGATGCAGTCCGTGAACGGACTGAGGAGGAGTCGGACGATCCAACCGAACACAACTGAATGCAGACCTCCCAGCACCACTGAGCTGCCTGGCGCGCCAAGCGCCAAAAAAGACGAATCAGCGTCGCTCATCCACGTCCGGTCGGAGGCCGGGCCCCGGTAACACCCAGGTGGGACCGGGAACGGGCTGGGAACAGACCTCCGCCTAGAAAAAAGAGGAAACGCCACCCATGGCTCGACTAGTAGGCGTCGACCTTCCGCGTGACAAGCGGATGGAGATCGCCCTGACCTATATTTTCGGCGTCGGCCGCACCCGGTCGAACGAGATCCTGGAAGCCACCGGCATCGACCGGAACCTGCGCACCCGGGACCTGACCGACGACCAGCTGACCCACCTGCGTGACTACATCGAAGCGAACCTGAAGGTGGAGGGTGACCTGCGCCGCGAGGTTCAGGCCGACATCCGGCGCAAGATCGAAATCGGCTGCTACCAGGGCCTGCGGCACCGCCGCGGCCTGCCGGTGCGCGGCCAGCGGACCAAGACCAACGCGCGCACCCGCAAGGGCCCCAAGCGCACCATCGCCGGCAAGAAGAAGGCCAGGTAACCCCCCATGCCACCAGCCAAGAAGGCAGCCTCCGCCCCCAAGAAGGGGCAGAAGACCCGTCGCCGGGAAAAGAAGAACGTCCCGCACGGCGCCGCCCACATCAAGAGCACGTTCAACAACACGATCGTGACCATCACCGATCCGCAGGGCAACGTCATCGCCTGGGCGTCGTCGGGTCACGTCGGGTTCAAGGGCTCGCGGAAGTCGACGCCGTTCGCCGCGCAGCTGGCCGCCGAGAACGCGGCCCGCAAGGCGCAGGAGCACGGCGTGAAGAAGGTCGACGTGTTCGTGAAGGGCCCGGGCTCGGGCCGGGAGACGGCGATCCGGTCGCTGCAGGCCGCCGGTCTGGAGGTCGGCGCGATCTCCGACGTCACCCCCCAGCCGCACAACGGCGTTCGCCCCCCGAAGCGACGCAGGGTCTAGGAGGAAAAGAACCCAATGGCTCGTTACACCGGACCCGTCACCCGCAAGTCGCGCCGGTTGCGCACCGACCTCGTCGGCGGCGACCAGGCGTTCGAGAAGCGCCCCTACCCGCCCGGCCAGCACGGCCGCGCGCGGATCAAGGAAAGCGAATACCTGCTGCAGCTGCAGGAGAAGCAGAAGGCCCGCTTCACCTACGGCGTGATGGAAAAGCAGTTCCGTCGCTACTACGAAGAGGCCGTGCGGCAGCCCGGCAAGACCGGCGAAGAGCTGCTGCGCATCCTGGAAAGCCGGCTGGACAATGTCGTGTACCGCGCCGGCCTGGCTCGCACCCGCCGGATGGCGCGTCAGCTGGTCAGCCACGGACACTTCAGCGTCAACGGCGTGCACGTCAACGTCCCGAGCTACCGGGTGTCGCAGTACGACATCATCGACGTGCGGGACGGCTCGCTGAACAACGTGCCGTTCCAGATCGCGCGGGAGACCGCGGGCGACCGCCCGATCCCGAGCTGGTTGCAGGTGGTGGGGGAGCGTCAGCGCATCCTCGTCCACCAGCTGCCCGAGCGGGCGCAGATCGACGTGCCGCTCGCCGAGCAGCTCATCGTCGAGTTCTACTCGAAGTAAAGACCCCCTGCGCTGAACCGGCGCAGGTCTGCGACGATCGCAAGCGCGGCGAAGCCGGGCGCAGCGGGTCGGAGCGGGCAACACAGCGGCATCAAATAGCGGGTGCCGAGAAGGAGAAGAAGAAATACCATGCTGATCTCTCAGCGACCCACATTGTCGGAGGAAGTCCTCACCGACAGCCGCTCCCAGTTCGTCATCGAGCCGCTGGAGCCGGGATTCGGTTACACCCTGGGCAATTCGTTGCGCCGCACGCTGCTGTCCTCGATTCCGGGTGCGGCCGTCACCAGCATCCGCATCGACGGCGTGCTGCACGAGTTCACCACCGTGCCGGGCGTCAAGGAAGACGTCACCGCGATCATCTTGAACCTCAAGAGCCTGGTGGTGTCCTCCGAGGAGGACGAGCCGGTCACCATGTACCTGCGCAAGCAGGGCCCGGGTGAGGTCACCGCGGGCGACATCGTGCCGCCCGCCGGTGTCACGGTGCACAACCCCGACCTGCACATCGCGACGCTGAACGACAAGGGCAAGCTCGAGGTCGAGCTCGTCGTCGAGCGCGGCCGCGGCTACGTGCCCGCCGTGCAGAACCGCGCCTCGGGTGCCGAAATCGGCCGCATCCCGGTCGATTCCATCTATTCGCCGGTGCTCAAGGTCACCTACAAGGTGGACGCCACCCGTGTCGAGCAGCGCACCGACTTCGACAAGCTGATCCTGGACGTCGAGACCAAGAGCTCGATCAACCCCCGCGACGCGCTGGCGTCGGCGGGCAAGACCCTGGTCGAATTGTTCGGTCTGGCACGCGAACTCAACGTCGAGGCCGAGGGCATCGAGATCGGGCCGTCGCCGGCCGAGGCCGACCACATCGCGTCGTTCGCGCTGCCGATCGACGACCTGGACCTGACGGTGCGCTCCTACAACTGCCTCAAGCGCGAGGGCGTGCACACCGTCGGCGAGCTGGTCAGCCGCACCGAGTCCGACCTGCTCGACATCCGCAACTTCGGTCAGAAGTCCATCGACGAGGTGAAGGTCAAGCTGCACCAGCTGGGCCTGTCGCTCAAGGACAGCCCGCCGAGCTTCGACCCCTCGCAGGTCGCGGGTTACGACGTCGCCACCGGCACCTGGTCTTCCGAGGCGTCCTACGACGACCAGGACTACGCCGAAACCGAACAGCTGTAACGGCCGTCCGGTGACGATGCGGCCGTGCAGCGGCCGCTGAGGAACCGGACACAACTGACGAAAGTCCGTCCCGGCCCTACCTGATACGGGGGCCGGCCACTTCAAGGAGATAGTCGCAATGCCCAAGCCCACCAAGGGACCTCGCCTCGGCGGGTCGTCTTCGCACCAGAAGGCGCTGCTCGCCAACCTGGCCACCTCCCTGTTCGAGCACGGCCGGATCAAGACGACCGAGCCCAAGGCGCGGGCGTTGCGGCCGTACGCGGAGAAGCTGATCACGCACGCGAAAAAGGGTGCGCTGCACAACCGTCGCGAGGTGCTGAAGAAGATCCGCGACAAGGACGTGGTGCACGCGCTGTTCGCGGAGATCGGCCCGTTTTACGCCGACCGCAACGGCGGCTACACCCGCATCATCAAGGTCGAGCCGCGCAAGGGCGACAACGCCCCCATGGCCGTGATCGAGCTGGTGCGGGAGAAGACGGTCACCTCCGAGGCCGACCGGGCGCGACGGGTGAAGGCTTCCAAGAAGTCCGACGCCCCGGTCGCCGCGGCGGCGGCGCCTCAGGCGGCCGTCGAGCCCTCCGAAGCCGTCGGCCCCACGGCCGAGGAGGCCACGGCCGAGGAGACCACGGAGGCACCCAAGGTTTCGCAGGCCACGGAGGCGGAGGCCGCCGCCGAAGAAAAGCACGACGAGGCCATCGAGGCGCGGGCCGAGGCCGAGAAGGCCGAAGAGGCTGACGAGGCTGACGAGAGTTAGCGAGGACGTCCGTCTGCGGCTCGATATCGCCTACGACGGAACAGGTTTCGCGGGCTGGGCCACTCAGGCCGGCCAGCGGACCGTGGCCGGGATTCTCGACGAGGCGCTGACGACGGTCTTCCGCACGCCGGTGCGCCTGCGCGCGGCGGGCCGCACCGACGCCGGCGTGCACGCGACCGGGCAGGTGGCCCACGTCGACGTGCCGGCCGACGCACTGCCCAACGCCTATCCGCGCGCACCGCACGTCGGAGAGCCGGAGTTCGGACCGCTGCTGCGCCGGCTGGGTCGATTCCTGCCCACCGACGTCCGGGTCGTCGACATCACCCGCGCGCCAGCGGGTTTTGACGCCCGGTTCTCGGCGCTGCGTCGTCACTACGAGTACCGGCTCTCGACGGCGCCCTGGGGGGTGCAGCCGCTGCAGGCCCGCTACGTCACCGCGTGGCCTCGCCCCCTGGACGTCGAGGCCATGGCGACGGCGTCACGAGACCTGTTGGGACTGCACGATTTCGCCGCGTTCTGCCGTCATCGCGAGAACGCCACTACCATCCGCGATCTGCAGCGCCTGGAGTGGACCCGCAACGGCGACCTGATCACCGCACAGGTCAGCGCCGACGCGTTCTGCTGGTCGATGGTGCGCTCACTGGTCGGGGCGCTGCTGGCCGTCGGCGAACACCGCCGCCCGGTGTCCTATTGCCGCGAATTGCTCAGTGCCACCGAGCGTTCCAGCGACTTCGCCGCCGCGCCCGCGCACGGGCTTTCGCTGGTCGCCGTGGACTACCCGCCCGATGACCAGCTGGCCGCGCGCACCCTGATCACCCGCGACATCCGCTCGCGCTAGACCCGGGCCGCCACGAAAGTCGCAGCCTTGTTGGTCAATCCGGGCACGTAGCCCAGGTGCGAGCTCCACTGCATGCCCGACGAGCAGATCGGGTCGCCCGGGTTGCACAGGTCGATGGTCTTGCCCTCGAAGTTGGGGGACAGGGCGCTCATCAGTTGACCCGCCCGGCCGGACGGGTTGCCGAACAGCGCGACCGCCGCGACGTGATCGGCGGCCCCGGGCGGCAGCGGCTGGCGGTAGCCGAGGCCGGACACCGGTGCGGCCGTGACGATATCGACAACGGCGGCGCCCTGCGAATACCCGCCCAGCACCAGTTTGGTGCCGGGGCAGTTGGCGGCCATCTGCTGGATGTGGGCGCTGGCGTCATTGGCGCCGTTGGCGGCTGCCAGAAAGTCCTTGCTTGCCGGGTAGTTCACCCCATATGCGCCAACGCTTTTGCGAGTCTGCTCGCGCAACGAGCTGACGAAGGCGCCACCCACCTTGCCGACACCGGGCGGCTCGTCGGTGCCGCGGGCAAACACCACTTCAACGCCGGGGCACGATGCCGACGCATGCGGAACCAATTGGGGGGCAATCAATAACGCGCCCGTCGCGCCAATTCCGATGCCCAGCCCTAACGGGATAAGCCTCACACAGCGATGTTAAGGGGGCGTTGATAACCCGACGGTAACGATTTAGACGAGAGGTGCTTGCGGTGCGGCCGTGGTCGGGACGACCGGGCCGGTTGCGGGCCCCGGACCCCCGTCGTGAATCGACGGGCCCGAACCGGGGGTCTGCCCGTTAACCGGCGACTGCTGGCCGTAGCCGGGCTGCTGCGGGCCGTAGCCGGGGCCCAGGGGCGGACCGAAGGCGGGTGACTGCTGGCCCAGGCCGGCGGCCGCCAGTTTCTGCGCGACGAACGCCGCAGCCTGGGTGGTGTAGACGGGGACGTAGCCCTCGGTGTGCCCGCTCCACTCGTTGCCCTCGCCCGCGTGACAGATCGGGTCGTTGGGGTTGCAATAGTCGGCGGCCTTGGAGCCCAGCATCGCGCTCTTGGTGGGTAGCGACCCTCCGGCGCGGTCGGCCACGTCACCGAAGGTCACGACGGCGGCGATGTTGTTGGCGTATTGCGCGGGCAGGGTGTTGCCCCAGCTGATGCCGCCGATGGGGACCCCGGCCACGATGTCCATCACCGAGGCGCCCTGGGAGTAGCCGCCCAGCACGATCTTGGTGTTGGGGCACTTCTCCACGCTCTTCTTGACCCGGTCGATGGTGTCGTTGGCGCCGTCGCCGCCGTGCAGCTGCAGCTTGCTGGCGGCGTAGTTCACCCCGTAGGGCAGGATGTTCAGGCCGCCCGTCTGCTGGCGCAGCGAGTCGACCAGCGCGTCGCCGACCCGGCCCAGGCCGGGGGGCTCGTTGGTGCCGCGGGCGAAGATGACCTCGACGTCCGGGCAGTCGTCGGCGGAGGCCGTGGGCGCCGCGGCGGGGGTTGCGAGCAGGCCAGCGGCGATAACCAGGGCAGACGCACCCAGACCGAGCAAGCGGCCTGCTGACCGCGCGGTGCCCGCCCGAAGGGTACGTGTGCGGTGAATTTTCACCGGGCGATTTTACCCAATTTCCGGTCAACCGAAACGCCCGCGACCTGTGGATAACCGCGCTGACGGTGCGAAACGGCGCCGTAGCGTGGGCGTCGACGGATTCATCGGATGGGGAGATCTCGTGCCGCCTCGGCCGGCCACGTGGGTGCAGGTCAGCGCTCACCGATATTTGCTGCGGCGCGTCGAAGGCGCGCTGCTGGGCGAGGGGGTGGGGGCGGCCTGGCCCGGCTCGCGTGGGCGCCGGGTATCGCTGCTGTGCGGATGTGTACTCACCGCTGTCGCCCTGGCCGGCTGCACGCTGCTGGCGGTGCTGCGACCGCACGTGGCGCTCGACCGCGCGCGGATCGTGATGAGCCGTGAATCCGGTGCCCTCTTCGTCCGGGTGGGCGACGTCTGGCATCCGGTGCTCAACCTGTCTTCGGCCCGGCTCATCGCGGCGACGGCCGCCAACCCCCAGCCGGTCACAGATTCCGATTTGAGCGCCACCAAACGCGGTCCGCTGCTGGGCATTCCGGGGGCACCGGAGTCTCTGGGCAGGCCGCTGTCCCCGGACGATACGGATTGGGCGATATGCGATAGCACCGGCGCCAGCACCGCCACGGCCGTCATCATCGGCCCACGCTCCGAGGCGCCACCGGCGCACCGGGTGACCGGCGGGGAAGCGATCCTGGTGGCGACGGCCGCGGGTTCGCCGGCCTATTTGCTCTACGACGGCCACCGCGCGCTGGTGAACCTCGACGACGCTGCTGTCGTGCGCGCGCTGCGCCTCGAGCGCCGGGCGCCGGTGACCGTCTCGCCAGCGTTGCTGAACGCCGTGCCGGAGGTGCCGCCGATCGCGCCGCCGCGGATCCACGGCAGCGGCACCAGGGCGCCTGGACTGCCCGGGCTTCCGGTCGGCAGTGTGCTTCGCATCACACGCGCCGACGGCGACGAGTATTACGCGGTGCTGGCCGCCGGGGTGCAACGCATCGGCCAGGTGGCCGCCGACCTGCTGCGCTTCAGCAACCCGCAGGGCACGACCAACGCCGTCACCGTCGCCCCCGACGCCATCCGGTCCGCGCCCGTCGTCACCGAGCTGCCGGTCGCCCTCTTTCCCGACCGGCCGCCGACGTTCTCAGATCCCGCCGGCACGTTGTGCGCGAGCTGGGAGGGAAAGAGAACCGGCGTGGCCTTCGTGGCGGAGGCCGGGCTGCCCATCCCGGCCGGCCGGACGCCGGTGGCCTTGGCGCAAGCCGACGGTGACGGCCCCACACTGGACGCCGCGTACGTTCCGGCCGGGCGAAGCGCCTACGTGCGGGCGGGCGACGGCGCCGGCCCCCGCTACCTGATCACCGACACCGGCGTCCGGTTCGCCGTTCACGACGACGACGCCGCGCGTGACCTCGGTCTCACCGACGCGGCGCCGGCGCCGTGGCCGCTGCTCACGCTGTTGCCGGCCGGCCCGGAGCTGAGCCGGCGGAACGCCTCAATCGCCCGCGATGCGGTCGCGGGCTCGCCGTAGGCGGCCTCGGGCGGCCCCGGCGGCCACCGCGATCGTCAGCGCAACCAGGCAGATCGCGGCCCCACGCAGGGCGGTGTCCCGGGCGCGGGAATCGCGCGGCCCGACCGGCGCCGGCGCTGCGATCGGCGCGGGCGCCGGCGATGGGGCGGGCCTGTCGGCCGGTGCGCCGGTGCCGGCGCTGACCGCGGCGAGCGGGTCGATGGTGCCGTTGCCGACGAGGGGATCCCACCCCGCGGGTGGATGACGCGCCGTCGCCTTGATGCGCTGCATCACCTGGCGGGCGGTCAGCGCCGGGAAGCGAGCGCGGATCAGCGCGGCCAGCCCGCTGACCATCGGGGCGGCATAGCTAGTGCCGGACACCGGGTCCGGCGCGAGTGACGGCACCGCCTCACCCGGCGCGGCGACATCCACCCAGGGACCGGCCAGGGTGAACGGCGAGGGCGTCCCGTCGGCTTTGACCGACCCGACGGTCAGCACGTAGTCGTCGTACCAGGCGGGACTGACGGTCACCGTGAGGGTCTGCCAGGTGGCATCGCCACGTTGGGGCGGGCACTGTCCGGCGCCGCCGGTGTTGCCCGCCGCGGCCACGACGACGGCATTCTTGACGTCGACGGCGTAAGCCAGTGCGGCACCCAACGCACGGTCATCGGGCGCCTGGGCCGCCGGTGTGCACGCCACCGAGGAAATGTTGATCACCGAGGCCCCCAGGTCGGCGGCCGTCCGGACGGCCTTCGCCATGGTGTCGACATCGCCGACCCCGATCCGGGATCGGTCGCCGGTCGGGGTGAATTTGGCACTGGACTGGCGAATGCTGATCAAGGTGGCCTCCGGTGCCACCCCGCTGAAACCGTCGGACTTGGACTCCGTTGTGGCCGCGAGGATTCCGGCCACCAGAGTGCCGTGCGCATCGCAATCCTGCGTGCCGTCGCCGGTGGATACGTAGTCACCCCCGGGCACCACATCGGGCAGTCGCCGATGTCGCGAGATGCCGGTGTCGATGACCGCGACCCGCTGTCCGGTGCCGCGGCTGAGTTGCCACACCGCCGACAGGTCGCCGAGATTCGCCGGTCGGTTGCGGCCCGGTCCCGAGTCGGCAGTCAGCGTGGCGCAGACCTCGCGTTGTGTGGTCGGCCACGGGGGCGCCGGCCGCGCCGGTATGGGCAACCACCTGTCGTCGACGTCCGGGGGCGAAACAGCCTGCGCCGTCGGGCTTCCGAGCGCGGCCGCCAGCGTCAGCGCCGACACCGTCAGCAGGCGACCGGCGCGCGGGCTCATCATCGGAGGCTCACACCGCGGACCGCGCCGTAGAGTCCACATATCCAGCAGGTCAGGGGAACCATCGCGGCCAGCGCCAGCCATTCCAGTTGTCCGACACCGCGGCGCACGACGGCCGAGGCGGGCCGCGCCGGGGCGACGAACCCGAAATACATGGCCACGACGACCGACACCGTGGTTGCGGCCGCGACCCAGGGTACGTGCACCGCCGCGCGCGCGGCGGTCACGCCGAATGTCGTTGCGGCGATGACGATTCCGCTGATCGCGAACACCAGCGTTCGTCTGATGTCGGCGGACGGGGAGCGCAGCAGCAACAGCGCGGCGGTGAGGGTGCCGAACGCGGTGCACGACAGGCGCGGCGCTCCGGCGAGCACGGTGGCGATCGCTCCCAGGGCGGCCGATACCGACAATCCCGCCAGCAGACCCGTCAACCAGCTGTCGGCGCGCACCGCTTGGCGGCACACGGCCGCGTCGCCCGGGTCGGTCTTGGGCACCCCGGATGTTCCCAGCCGGGGCGCCAACCCCGCCAGCGTGATCGATGCGCGCGGCGCCACTGAGAGCAGGCCCAGCGACACCACCCCCGCCGCCGAGGTGATGGCGCACAATGGTGCCCCGCCGATCACACCCGCCAACGCCGCCAGCGCGATCACCATCGTGCAGCACGAGACGGCCGTCAAAGTGACTGAGCTGCAGCTTGTTACGCGCATCGCCACCACCGAGGTGACCGCGGCCGCGGCTGCGGCCAGCAAGACGTGGGGAACGCCGGGCGCACCCGGCACCGCCACGAAACCGGCGAGCCCGGCGAACGCCGTCGCGATCGCGCTCAGCGCAAGCCCGGCGGTCCGGTCCCCATAGCCGCGGTGCGCGATGGTCGCCAGCCCAAGGGTGAGGACAGCGGACGAGAGCAATACGGCGGTCGTGGCAGCATCACGGCGCCCATTGCCGCCCAGCGCAATACGCAGGATCACCAGCCCTCCGGCCGCACCCAACAGCATCGCCGCCGCCGCGCCGATCAGGCGGACCGCGTGCCGGTGCAAGGATTCGTGGTGCGGCTCGGTGGCCGGGTCGAGTGCGGCCGCGACGGCGTCCGCCACATCGAAGTAACGGGGGCCGGGCAACGGTGTGGTGCTTCTGCTCAGCAGCAGGGTCGCACCGTCAGCGATGCCGTGCTGGGCCAGCGTCATCGACGGATCCAAGCCGGCCGCGGCCGGCGGCGACAGGCGGTAGCGCACGGCTTCGCCGTCGGGGCAGTCGACACCGAGGAGGTCGACGATCGACGGAAGCAACACGGCGACAGGGATTTCGGCGGGCAGGGCGACATCGACGGCTGCGCTCTGCCAATGCACGCAGACGCGTCGCAGCCCGGTATCGATTGCAGGCAACGGCGAAACCCTTCGGTCGGACTGAGGCAGAACGTAACCGGGTTCGATCGCGCCGGTGTCCGGCTGTCCACAGGTGACTTGTCGCCGATGTCGGTGCTACCTACCGTCGTCGCACCGGGAAGGGGATGAGGTGACCCAGAGTTTGCCGGCGGTGTCGGGGATGCCGGCCGCGGAGATCGTTGTTGACGCACCGCCGGACCTCCCGCCCGCGGCAGCATCGGGATTGTTGCCGCGGCTACTTCCGGTGGTGCTGTCCCTGGTGTGCATGGGCCTGATGGCCGCCGTGCTCAGTGCCGGGAACGGTCCGGCCCGCACTCCCATGTTTCTGGCATTTCCCGCCATGATGCTGGTCTCGACCGTGCTGACCGCGCTGACCGGTGGCACCTGCCGTCGCGGCGGTGGCATCGACACCGACCGCGACCAATACCTCGACTACCTGAGCGGGCTGAGCCGGTCCGTGTCCGAAATCGCCGCGGCACAGCATTACTCGTCGATCCGGGACCATCCCGATCCCGACACGCTGTGGACCTTGATCGGCGGTCCGCGGATGTGGGAGCGGCGACCGGACGGTGCCGAATACGGCCTCGTGCGCATGGGCGTTGGCCCCCAGCCACTGGCTCGCCGATTGGTCGCGCCGTCGCTTCCTCCGCCGCAGCATCGCGATCCGGTCACCGCGCTGGCGCTACGGCGCTTCCTGGAGGCGCACGCGACGATCCGCGCTCCGATCGTGATCGACCTTCGGGGCGGGGCAGTGGTGCGGGTCGACGGCGACCCGGCCGAGGCGCGCGGGTTACTGCGGGCGATTGTCTGCCAGCTCGCGGTGCTGCACGCACCCGATCAAGTCCTCATCGCCGCTGCCATCGACGGTGAGAACCGCGAGCGCTGGGACTGGTTGAAATGGCTTCCGCACAACCAACATCCGACCGACGCCGACGCGGTGGGCCCGGTGCGGATGGTCTATTCGGGTGGTGCGCAGGCGCGGCGCGCGCTCGCCGCGGTGCAAGGAGCCCACGTGGTGGTGGTCACCGATCTGGCCGACGGAACCGGCCCCATCGTCGGCGCGACCATCCTCGGCGTGGGCAACGCCCGCAAGGGCGCACCGCTGAGCATCGCGGCGCCGGACCCACCGGCGCCGGGATGGTGCCCCGACCAGATGTCACCCATCGACGCGCTGGTTTGCGCCCGCCGGCTGGCCGGGTACCATCCGCACGCGGACCGCTCGAGGGGTGCGGGCCCCAATTGGCCGGAGCTGACGGGGCTTTCCGATCCCGACCGGTTCGACCCGGCCACGCTGTGGCGCGGTCAACGCCACCGCGACCGCCTTCGCGTACCGATCGGAATCACCGCGCAGGGTGCGCCCATCGAGCTGGACATCAAGGAGTCGGCCGAAGGAGGGATGGGCCCACATGGGCTGTGCATCGGCGCCACCGGGTCGGGCAAGTCGGAGCTGCTGCGGACCATCGCGCTGGGCATGATGGCCCACAATTCGCCGGAGTCGCTGAACCTGCTGCTCGTCGACTTCAAGGGCGGCGCAACGTTTCTCGACTATGCGAGCGCCCCGCATGTGGCGGCGGTGATCACCAACCTGGCCGACGACGCGCCGCTGGTGGCCCGGATGCGCGAGGCCCTGGCCGGCGAGATGAACCGCCGCCAGCAAGTGCTGCGGACGGCGGGCTGCGTTAGCGTCACCGCATACGAGCGCGTGCGGGCGGCCGGTGCGGCGTTGCCCCCGCTGCCCACGCTGTTCGTCATCGTCGACGAGTTCTCCGAATTGCTCAGCCAGCAACCCGATTTCGCTGACACGTTCGTCGCCATCGGCCGTCTGGGCCGGTCGCTGGGCGTGCACCTGCTGCTGGCCAGCCAGCGCCTCGATGAGGGCCGGCTACGTGGGCTGGACGCCCACCTCTCGTATCGACTCTGCCTGAAGACGCTGTCGGCCGCCGAATCCCAAACCCTGCTGGGCAACCTCGACGCCTACCGATTGCCGAGCGCCCCCGGTTGCGGCTTCCTGCGAGTGAGCGGCGGCGAACCGATTCGTTTCCAGGCCGCCTCCGTTTCGGCGCCGCTGCCCACGTACACGCCGGCTCGGGTCCCCGTCGCGACGGCCGGTGGCGTGCGGGTGTTCAGCGCCGGGGTCACCGGTGCCGTCGCCCGGGCCGTCACGGCGAGGGGGAAGCCCGAAAGGAGCATCTCGCACGCCGTCCTGGACCGGTTGTCCGGCCAAGGCCCGCCCGCGCACCGGGTTTGGCTGCCCCCACTCGGGCCGGCGCCGGCGCTGCAGACCGTACTGGCCGACGCCGACCGCATGCCGGGACGCCTGACGGTGCCCATCGGCAGCGTCGACCGCCCCTTCGATCAGTGCCGGACACCGCTGATCGTCGATTTGTCCGGGGCCGCAGGCCACGTGGCCGTGGTCGGCGCGCCCCAAGCGGGAAAGTCGACGGCGCTGCGCACGCTCATCACCGCCCTGGCCGCCACGCACGATCCCGGGCAGGTGCAGTTCTACTGCCTGGATTTCGGTGGCGGGGCCCTGTCGACGGTGCACGCGCTGCCCCATGTCGGCGCGGTCGCCGGACGCGCGGATCCCCGGCTGGCCGGCCGGATAGTCGCCGAATGCGAGTCGGTCATTCGTCGCCGCGAAGCGCTGTTTCGGGAGCAGGGCATCGCCTCGATCGCCCAATACCGCCAGGGGCGCATGAGCGACGATCGGTTCGGCGACGTGTTCCTCGTCATCGACGGCTGGGCGAGCGTGCGCCAAGAATTCGAATCACTGGAGGAGCCGATCATCGCGCTGGCGGCCCACGGGCTTTCGTTCGGCGTGCACCTGGTGTTGTCGGCAACGCGGTGGGCCGAGGTCCGGCCTTCGCTGCGGGACCAGATCGGCAGCCGCATCGAGTTACGGCTGGGCGACCCCGCCGATTCCGAAATCGACCGCCGGGCCGCGCAGCATGTGCCGCGCGACAGACCGGGCCGAGGTCTTTCCCCCGAGGGCCTGCAGATGGTGATCGCCGCGCCCATCGCCGAGGTCCCCGCCGGTGCGTCGGTCGCCCCGCCGATACCGCTACTGCCCCTGCGGGTGGATCGCGAGGATATCGTTCGCGGATCGAAACCGGATCCGGGCGCGCCGATGGTGCTGGGTCTGCGGGAGCGGGAATTAGATTTGGTGGCAATCGATTTCGCGCGAGTGCCGCATCTGCTCGTGCTGGGCGACAACGAGTGCGGCAAGACCGCCACGCTGCGGACGTTGTGCCGGGAGATCGTGCGGACGAGGACGCCCACGCAGGCCCGGCTGTTGGTCGTCGACTTCCGCCGCACCCTGCTCGGTGTCGTCGAATCGGACCATCTCGACGGCTACGCGATGTCACCCGCCGCCCTGGCCGTATCGCTGCAAAACCTGCTCGAGTCGCTGCGGACGCGGATGCCGCCGCCCGACGCCAGCCAGGCCCAATTGCGCAGCGGCACCTGGTGGTCCGGACCGCAGCTCTACGTCATCGTCGATGACTACGACCTGGTCGCCACCCCGGCGGGCAACCTCCTGGGGCCGATCGTCGAATTCTTGCCGTACGCGGCGGATCTGGGATTGCATTTGGTCATTGCCCGGCGCAGCGGCGGCCTCGAGCGCGCGATGTTCGAGCCACTGCTGGCGAGCCTGCGCGACCTCGGTTGCACGACGCTGACGATGAGCGGATGCCCGGGCGACGGCGGGTCGTTCGGTTCCACTCAGTCGCTGAGATTGCCGCCGGGCCGCGGCGTGCTGACCACTCGCGGCGGTGGCGAAGAACTCGTCCAGGTCGCCTGGAGCCCGCCATGAACGAGCATCCCGCGATCGTCGAAGCCGGCCCGGGCACCATCCGCCGATTATGTTGCGCCACAGGCACTGTCGTTGATGCCGAGTCGCTCGACACCGTGCGGGCCGCGCTGGATGCGATAGACGACCGGGTGGCGCTGGTGGGGGAGCGCCCGGTGGCCGTTGACGCGCTGTGGGAAACCGCGCTGCGATCGGGAATCCGCGGGCACTGCGAGGCGCTGGTGGTCGTGCATCCGTCGTGGTGGTCGGCCGCGCGGGTGGGCGTGGTGCGCGCGGCCGGTGCCGCCGTGGCGGGCGAGGTCCGGACGCGTACGCGGTCGTCGCTGCTGATGCAGGCGTCCGGCGCCGCGCCGGACGCGACCGTGGTGGTCGAAATCGCCGAGCGACTGGTGGCGATCACCACCAGTGAGGTCACCGCCGTACCGCGCAATGCCGAACCGCAGTCCGTCGCCCACGACGTCGCGGACATCGTCGCCGGGATGGCCCCCGCGGCCGTGCTGATCGACACGCCGAGCACCGTCACCGGTGCGTCGGCGCTGGCGACGTTGATCGCCGACGCGGTGCGCGGAACCGGACCGGAAAGCCCGAACACTCACCAGATCAACGACATCCGGCTGGTCCGGCTCGCACGGCCCGCCCGCCCTGCGCGGGCTGCCGGCCCATCCGCCGGCGCCGTCCGATGGCGCGGTCGCACGCTGAGCGCGCTCGGGGCGGCCCTGATCGTCGTCGCCGCGGCGGCACCGACGGCGCTGACCACGGGCCGGCCCGGCGCCGCGGCGCCCAAACCGGTGGCAACCGCGCCCACAACCTTTCTGGTGGAAGGCCGGGTGGCGCTGTCGGTCCCGACGACCTGGTCGACGCAACGGGTGCTCAGCGGGCCGGGCTCGGCGCGCGTACAGGTCACGTCCCCGACGGATCCCGACGTCGCCTTGCACATCACCCAGTCCCCGGTAGCGGGCGAGACACTGAACGGCACCGCGGACCGGTTGAAGCGCGCGATCGACGCCGAGCCCCCCGGCGTATTCGTCGACTTCGACCCGTCCGCAACCAGCGCCGGCCGACCGGCGGTGACGTACCGCGAGGTGCGCGCCGGCCATCAGGTGCGCTGGACCGTGCTGCTGGACGGCCCGGTCCGGATCAGCATCGGCTGCCAGAGCCGGCCCGGCGACGAAAACACCGTGCGCGATGCCTGCGAACAGGCGGTGCGATCGGCCCACGCGATCGGCTGAAAACTCGGTGGAACCAAAGGGCCACGGCGCAGGTCGAAATTGGTATGTCCGGAAATGCACTGAGCGCCGACTTCGACCTGATGCGGTCGGTCGCGGGTACCACCGACGTCCGCAACGAGGAAATCCGGGCGATGCTGCAGGCATTCGTCGGCCGCATGAACGGCGTGCCGCACTCGGCGTGGGGCGGGCTGGCGGCCGCGCGCTTCAAGGACGTGATGGACCGCTGGAACGCCGAGTCGCTGAGGCTCTACCACGCGCTGAGCACGATCGCCGACACCATTCGGCACAACGCCGCCACCCTGCAGGAGGCCGGCCATAACCACGCACACCACATCGCCGCCGCCGGCGGAAACCTGTGAGGAGAGAGGATCCCCGTGGACCCGGTGCTTTCCTATAACTTCGGCGAAATCGAACACTCGGTGCGCCAGGACATCCACGCCACGTCTGCCCGGTTCAACGCCGCGCTCGACGAGCTGAGCTCGCAGATCGCACCGCTGCGGCAACTCTGGACCAGCGAAGCGGCCACCGCCTACCAGGCCGAACAGCTGAAATGGCATCAGTCGGCGACGGCGCTCAACGAGATATTGGCCGAGCTGGGAAACGCGGTACGCGACGGCGCCGAAGAGGTGGCCAACGCCGACCGCCGGGCCGCAAGCAGCTGGGCGCGGTAGCGGCCGAAGGGACACCGCGCGGTTCGAGCCGCGCCGTGAGACTGTGTGGTCCTGACGGGGGAGAGCCGTCGGGACCACACAGTCATTTTGACCTGCGGGGATGGCGGTCGGTAAGCTGCTCCGTTGGCGTGCGGTACGCCGGGGCCTCGGGTCAATGTCGGTCGCCGAGACCAAGCCCTTACCGCGAACGCCTGACCGGCCCCCGGCTCATACCGGGATCCACCTCGAGAAAAGAAGGTAAGCGCTGTGCCTACGTACACGCCAAAGGCGGGTGACACCACGAGGTCGTGGCACGTCATCGACGCCACGGACGTGGTGCTTGGCCGCCTTGCCGTCGCGGCAGCCACCCTGCTGCGCGGCAAGCACAAGCCGACGTTCACCCCCAATGTCGACGGCGGTGACTACGTCATCGTCATCAACGCCGACAAGGTCGCGTTCAGCGGCCAGAAGCTGGACAAGAAGCTGGCTTACCGCCACTCGGGGTATCCCGGCGGTCTGAGCAGCCGGACGATCCGCGAGCTGATGGACAAGCACCCCGACCGGGTCGTGGAGGACGCGATCGTCGGCATGCTGCCCAAGAACAAGCTGGCCCGCCAGATCGCGCGCAAGCTGCACGTCTACGCCGGCCCGACGCACCCCCACGCCGCACAACAGCCCGTCCCGTACGAGATCAAGCAGGTGGCCCAGTGACCGAAACGACCGAGGCCTTGGAAAACCCCGAAAACCCGGAGAACCCGGAGACCGCAGAAGTCGCAGAGGCCGCCGAGGTGACCGAGGCCCCGGTGGAGGCCTCCGAGACCGCCGAAGTCGCCGCGCCCGCCGAGTCCTTCGTCTTCGACCGGCCCATCCAGACCGTCGGCCGCCGCAAGGAGGCCGTGGTGCGGGTGCGCCTGGTGCCCGGCACCGGCAAGTTCAACCTGAACGGCCGCACCCTGGAGGGCTACTTCCCCAACAAGGTGCACCAGCAGCTCATCAAGGCCCCGCTGGTCACCGTCGACCGGGTGGACAGCTTCGACATCTACGCGCTGCTGCACGGCGGCGGCCCGTCGGGGCAGGCCGGCGCACTGCGGCTGGGCATCGCGCGGGCGCTGATCCTGGCGCAGCCCGAGGACCGGCCCCCGCTGAAGAAGGCCGGCTTCCTCACCCGTGACCCGCGTGCCACCGAGCGCAAGAAGTACGGCCTGAAGAAGGCCCGCAAGGCGCCTCAGTACAGCAAGCGCTGATCGAGCGATCGCTATCCGGCCACAACTTGGCATCGCGGTGCACAAGTTGTGGCCGGTTGCGGCGTGTCTGCGCCCCGGCATGGCCGGTTTCATTCACAAAGGAACGGGCACGTTAGGTGCTAGCCCGACAACTGTGAGAGGTTTGTTCGCATGGGTCGACTATTCGGCACCGACGGTGTCCGTGGGGTCGCCAATCGCGAGTTGACCGCCGAGCTGGCGCTGGCGCTGGGTTCGGCGGCGGCGCGGCACCTGGCGAGCGCGCCGGCACCAGGGCGGCGGGTCGCGGTGATCGGCCGCGATCCGCGGGCCAGCGGCGAAATGCTGGAGGCCGCGGTGATCGCCGGGTTGACCAGTCAGGGCGTCGACGCGCTGCGAGTCGGGGTGCTGCCCACCCCCGCGGTCGCCTACCTGACCGGCGCTTACGACGCCGACTTCGGGGTGATGATCTCCGCGTCGCACAACCCGATGCCCGACAACGGCATCAAGATCTTCGGCCCCGGCGGCCACAAGCTCGACGACGGCACCGAGAATGACATTGAAGCGTTGCTGGCTGATGTCCCTGTCGATCCCGGGCTGCGCCCGGTCGGCGCCGGGATCGGGCGGGTGATCGACGCCGAGGACGCGGCCGACCGCTACCTGCGCCACCTGAGCAAGGCCAGCACCCTGCGCCTGGACGGCTTGACCGTGGTGGTGGACTGCGCCCACGGCGCGGCCTCCGCGGTGGCCCCGCGGGCCTACCGCGCGGCCGGCGCCCGGGTGATCGCCATCAACGCCGACCCCAACGGCCTGAACATCAACGACAACTGCGGGTCGACGCACTTGGATTCGCTGCGCGCGGCGGTCGTCGCGCACCGCGCCGACCTGGGCCTGGCGCACGACGGCGACGCCGACCGGTGCCTGGCCATCGACGCAGGAGGCAACCTGGTCGACGGCGACCACATCATGGTGGTGCTCGCGACGGCGATGCACGAGGCCGGCGAGCTGGCGTCCAAGACGCTGGTCACCACCGTGATGAGCAACCTGGGCCTGCACCTGGCCATGCGCTCGGCGGGAATCACGGTGCGCACCACCGGCGTTGGCGACCGTTACGTCGTGGAGGAGTTGCGGGCCGGCGACTACAGCCTGGGCGGCGAGCAGTCCGGGCACATCGTGATGCCCGCGCTGGGCTCGACCGGTGACGGCATCGTCACCGGCCTGCGGCTGATGAACCGCATGGTGCAGACCGGCTCGTCGCTGGCCGAGCTGGCCTCGGCCATGCAGACGTTGCCACAGGTGCTGATCAACGTCACCGTCGCCGACAAGGACACCGCCGCCAGCGCGCCCGCGGTTCAGACCGCCCTCGGGCAGGCCGAGGCCGAGCTGGGCGACACCGGCCGAATCCTGTTGCGCCCCTCAGGAACCGAACCGATGATCCGCGTCATGGTGGAAGCGCCGGAAAAGGACACCGCCGCGCGGATCGCCACCCGGGTCGCCGAAGCGGTCAGCGACGCGCTGTAGATCTCCTAACCCAGCGGAACCCCGCCGCGTCGGCGGGCGTCGGATAAGGCATGAAATCCGTTGGGGGAACACGACCCTTTGCCGTCACCCAGTTCGACGCGCCGGCCACACAGCGGGTCGCCAATCAATTCGCCATGGCGGCCGACTTCATCGACCGCGCGGTGAGCGATCACCTGGCCAGGCTGGCGTTCGGCGGGGCCGCCGCGGGGCGGGCGCACACCGCGCGCGGTGACGCCCTGCGCGTCGAAGTCGAGCGGCTGGTGGCGCAGGTGTCGCAGTGGGGGCGCGCGTCCGGGGAGATCGCCGTCGCGCTGCGGTCCAGCGCCGAACGCTACGCCGACGCCGACCTGTATGCCGCGGCGCGGATCGCCTAGCCGATGGCCGACCGGTTGGATGGACTCGTCGGGTGGCGGCGGCGCGGCTTCGTCGACGGGCTGGGCCTGCCCATCCTCGACGGTCTGGCCGGCGGGCGCGTCGTCGGCGGGCGGCTCGGCGTCGGCGTCCTCGAGATCTTCTGGGTGGAACGGGGTTTCGTCCAAGCCATCCTCGCCACCGTCGGTGAAGGGGTCCGCGCCGTCCGGCCCGTCACCCGTCGATCCGATCAGCCCGCCCACCGCATCGATGAGTTGGCCGGCCAGCCCGAGCAGCCCGCCCCCACCGCCGAGACCACCGCCGCCGAGCCGGCGCCGCAGACCGACCAGGCGAAATCGCCGTGCGAGATTGCCGCCGACCAGCTTCCGCAGGCGGGGCAATGACCGCTCAGACGGGCCGCAGCCGCAAAGCCTCCTCGACGAAGCGCATGGATTCGGCCCGGTCGGTGGACAGCGGGTTCACCAACAGCGTGGTCACCCCGGCCTGGGCGAAGGCGGCCATGCGTTCGGCGACGTATCCGCGCGGGCCGATCAGCGACATGCCGCGCACCAACTCGTCGGGCACCGCGTCGATGGCCTCCTGCTTGCGGCCGGACAGGTACAGCTCCTGGATCCGGTCGGCGACCTCGCCGAACCCGTAGCGCGTCGCCAGATTGTGGTAGAAATTGCGGCCTTTGGCGCCCATCCCGCCGATGTAGAGGCCCAGCTGCGGCTTGACCCAGGCCAGCCGCTCGTCGAGGTTCTCGCCGATGGCCAGCGACGCGTGCACCATCACATCGAGCGGCCCCAGCGCGGGATCGCGTTTGGCGGCACCGGCCGCCAGCGACTCGCCCCAGATCGAGTCGGCCTTGTCCGGCAGATAGAAGACGGGCTGCCAGCCCTCGGCGATCTCGGCGGTGAGCTCGACGTTCTTGGGCCCCAGCGCGGCGATGCTGACCGGAATGCGTTCGCGCACCGGGTGATTGATGAGCTGCAGCGGCTTGCCCAATCCCGTGCCGCGGTCCGCGGGCAGCGGCAGCTGATAGTGCTTGCCGTCGTACTGCACGCGTTCGCGCCGCCACACCTTGCGGCAGATCTCCACGATCTCGCGGGTGCGCCCGATCGGGGCGTCGAACGGGACGCCGTGGAACCCCTCGATCACCTGCGGCCCGGAGGTGCCGATGCCGAGGCGGAAACGCCCGTCCGACACGTAATCCAGCCCCGCGGCGGTCATCGCCAGCAGCGACGGGGTGCGGATGTAGATGGGCAACACCCCGGAGGCCAGCTCGACCGAGTTGGTCTTGGCGGCCAGGTATCCCAGCTGGCTGATCGCGTCGAAGGCATACGCCTCGGCCACCACCGCGACCTCGATGCCGGACTTCTCGAGTTCGACCACGCGATCCACGGCCTCGTGAAAGCCGCCCGAATAGTTCAGAGCGATCCCGATTCTCATCACTGACACTTACCACGCTGCCGCGCGGCCCAAGGCCGTCAGCCCGCCGAAGTGCCCGTCCAGTACTCCGCGAACCGCTGACCGTCGGCGGCGAGGCGCAGGATGTCGTTGCCGGTGAACGAGACCGGTCCGTCCGGGCCCAGGCCGGTGCCCACCCAGCGGCCCGCGACCAGGTCACCGTCACACAGCGGGCCGAGCTCGATGGCAAAACTCAAGTCCGAGAACATGTTTCGGGTCTGCTCGACCATCTGTGCGAGCTCCTGGGGTCCGCAGACCTCCCGGCCCGGCCAATGACCCACGAAGTCGTCGGTGACGATCTCGGGCGCGATGGGCGCGCCGTTCCACAGCTCGATGATCCAGCGGTCGTAGAGCGCTTGCACGGTCGACATACGGGGCAATTACCCCGTCGGCCACGCCTTCTCACTTCAGCAGGGCGACGATCTTGTCTTCCGTGGGAATCGCTTCAGCCTCGGGGTCGATCGCGTCGGTGCGCGGCAGGTGCACGTCGGGGTCGGCGAAGTCACGGTACTTCTTGTCGCCGGCCAGCGCATACAGCAGGTAGCCGGTCAGCAGCGCCCGAACCGACCGCTGCGTGCGCCGGTGCGGTCCGGCCAGGCCCACCACCTTGGTCAGCCGTCGTCCCTCGACCAGGCCACCGGGTTCGGCCTTGCTGACGATGCGCAGCGTCGCCGCGTCCCACACGTCGGCGAGCGGCCACGCATGCGAGTTCAGGGCTTTCGGATCGCCCGGCGCGGCGAAGATCACCCCGGGAACCTGCAGCGTCGCGGCCGGCTGCTGGGCCGGCGGACTGGTGACGCTCGGAAAGATCGCCGCCACCGCCGCGGGCTTGGCCGGCATGCCGGCCGCGGCGAACACCGCCGCCGAGCCGCCGAAACCGTGACCGGCCACGCCGAGCTTGGCCGGATGCACGCTGATCTTGCCGGGGCCCAGGCGCACGCCCGAGACGATGTCCAGGGCGGTGCCGAGATCGAAGGCGAAGTTGAGCACCGACGGCGCCAGGCCGCGCTGGGTGTCGGGCGCGCCGGCCACGATGCCCCACGACGCGAGGTGCTCGAGCAGGTTCGAATACCGGGCCGCACCGGCGAGCCAATCGTGACCGAACGCCACCCCGGGCAGATTCAGCCCCTCCTCGGGGGTGTACACCACCCCCGGCAGCCCGGCAAAGGCCAGGTCACCACGCAAAACCCGATGCGGACCACGGCGGCTGAGAGCTGCGACGAGCTTGCGGATGCGGGCCACGCGTTGACGTTAGCGCATCCTTCGGCTAGGCCCTGACCTCGAGGACACCCACCCGCCACAGCGCCGCGTAGAGCTGATGCAGCGGGATGGACAGCAAGCGGGTGGTCATGGCCATCAAGGGGTCCGTGGGGCCGGCCGACGGCCGCCGGCGCGGCGAGGCCGGTTGCGTGGCTGCCGACGCCGTCGCGGCGGGCACCACGTCGTCGTAGCGAACTGCGGTCATGATTGCCTCCCATGGCGCCCAGCGGGCGGTCGGAGAAAGTTACGCATCTCAATACGACCCGTTGCACAATTCCCGGTTAACAACCACTGACAACGAAAATTCATTGCTCGGCTAAAAGCGTGGTCCCAGGTAGCCAGATCATCTGACCGATACCGAATGAAATCCTTGCTGCAAACGGATGACCGCGGCTGCGTGGCCGACAAGCTGTGCGATCGTGATCGGTCTGGCTTCAAGCAGCTCGTCCTTCCGCGGCTTTCCGGTTATTTCCGGTCTTTGCTGACATTTCAAATATTAGGGCGGTGTGTCCCGCGGGCGTTGGTCCGACACGAAACCGTCACAAATACACCGGGTGAAAAATGTTCCCGCCGTTTATGACGGTTGAGTGAATGGCGGAGGTGCCCAGGGTGCCGGGCTCATGCGCGGCGGAACCAGAACCGGCGGTCGGGCAAGGTCACAGCCGGCCCTTTGCGCAGGTGGGCGGCCCAACCCCGGCCGCGGAGTGCGGGGTCGGTGCCGCGCCTGCACTACCCTGTTCAGAATGTGCGGAATCGTCGGCTATGTCGGGCAGCAGCCCGCCTGCGAGGTCGTCATGGCCGCGCTGCGCCGGATGGAGTACCGCGGCTACGACTCGTCTGGCGTCGCCCTGGCCAATGGTGACGGCACGCTGACGATCAGCCGTCGCGCCGGCCGGCTGGCCAACCTGGAAGAGGCGGTCGCCCAGATGCCGCCGTCGTCGCTGACCGGGACCACCGGTCTGGGCCACACCCGGTGGGCCACCCACGGTCGACCGACCGACCGCAACGCGCACCCGCACCGCGACGCCGCCGGCAAGATCGCCGTGGTCCACAACGGCATCATCGAGAACTACGCCAACCTGCGCCACGAACTGGAGGCCCAGGGCGTCGAGTTCGCCAGCGACACCGACACCGAGGTCGCGGTGCATCTGGTGGCTCAGGCGTATCGGCACGGCGACACCGCGGGGGACTTCGCCGCGTCGGTGCTCGCGGTGCTGCGCCGCCTGGACGGCCACTTCACGCTGGTGTTCGCCAACGCCGACGAACCCGGCACCATCGTCGCCGCCCGCCGCTCCACCCCGCTGGTCATCGGCATCGGCGAGGGCGAGATGTTCGTCGGCTCCGACGTCGCGGCGTTCATCCCGCACACCCGCAACGCCATCGAACTCGGCCAGGACCAGGCCGTGGTGATCACCGCGGACGGTTACCGGATCACCGACTTCGACGGCAACGAGGATTTGGGGCCCGGGGCCTACCGCGAGTTCCACATCGATTGGGACCTGGCCGCCGCCGAGAAGGGCGGCTACGAGTACTTCATGCTCAAGGAGATCGCCGAGCAGCCCGCCGCGGTGGCCGACACCCTGCTGGGACACTTCGTCGACGGCCGGATCGTCCTCGACGAACAGCGCCTGTCCGATCAGGAGCTCCGCGAGATCGACAAGGTGTTCGTGGTCGCCTGCGGCACTGCGTACCACTCCGGGCTGCTGGCCAAGTACGCGATCGAGCACTGGACGCGGCTGCCGGTCGAGGTCGAGCTGGCCAGCGAATTCCGGTATCGCGACCCGGTTTTGGACCGCAGCACCCTGGTGGTCGCCATCTCGCAGTCCGGCGAGACCGCGGACACGCTCGAGGCGGTCCGGCACGCCAAGGAGCAGAAGGCCAAGGTGTTGGCCATCTGCAACACCAACGGCTCGCAGATCCCGCGCGAGTGCGACGCCGTGCTGTACACCCGGGCCGGCCCGGAGATCGGGGTGGCCTCCACCAAGACGTTCCTGGCGCAGATCACCGCCAACTATCTGGTGGGGCTGGCGCTGGCGCAGGCCCGGGGCACCAAGTACCCCGACGAGGTGCAGCGCGAATACCACGAGCTGGAAGCGATGCCGGACCTCGTCGCGCGGGTGATCGCGACCATCAAGCCGGTGGCCGCGCTGGCCTACCAGTTCGCCCAGTCCCCGACGGTGCTGTTTCTGGGCCGCCACGTCGGCTACCCGGTGGCGCTCGAAGGTGCGCTGAAACTCAAGGAATTGGCCTACATGCACGCCGAGGGGTTCGCCGCCGGTGAGCTCAAGCACGGCCCGATCGCGCTGATCGAGGACGATTTGCCGGTCATCGTCATCATGCCGTCCCCCAAGGGGTCGGCCGTGCTGCACGCCAAGCTGCTGTCCAACATCCGCGAGATCCAGGCGCGCGGCGCGATCACCATCGTGATCGCCGAGGAAGGCGACGACACCGTGCGCCCCTACGCCGATCACCTGATCGAAATCCCGTCGGTGTCAACGCTTTTGCAGCCGCTGCTGTCGACCATCCCGCTGCAGGTGTTCGCCGCGTCGGTGGCGCAGGCCCGCGGCTACGACGTGGACAAGCCGCGAAACCTGGCCAAGTCCGTCACCGTCGAATAGGCGCGAAGCAGCTCGCGCCGCTTCCTCCGTATCACCGGCGAATACGCAGCCGATCCATTACATTGCCCTGGGAAAGCTTTTGCGGCAGGTGGGTTGGGCTACGTCCGTACGGGAGGAAGTATGCGATCGGCCGGCACGAAGTACGGCGTCGTAGGTCTTGTCGTCCTCATCCTCGCGGCATACGTGGTAGCCGTCGCGATGTACGCGCAGAGCGGTACCGGACGACGTCTGGACGTCGCCGCTCCGGCCGTCGACGGCGACAAGCCGTCGGCGACCATCAACGTCGAAGACATCCAGTCCAACAACAGCGTGCTCGCCGTCAACCTGGCATTCAATCCCGGATCGGCGTTGCTGGACCCGAAAACCCACCACCTCAAGGACGATCTGAGCCTGCGCGTGCGATCCTCGGCGATGCCGTCCCGGCACACCTGGACCAAGGGCATGCTGCCCGGCCTGATGGCGGTCCCGCTGACCATCGCGGGCCAGATCGAGCGGTGGCCCTTCGACCAATATCGCTCGGGGCCGATCGAAGTCGAAATCTTCTACGGCCCGGACACCGACCGGGCGCCCGACCATGTGCCGGTGACCTTCGTCGACCACCTGTCCGGGTGGCGGCTGTCCGCCACCAGGTCCCAGGCGGACGGTCCCTACCGGCTGAACGTGCGGCGCTCGCTGAGCACCGCGGCGTTCGCCATCGTCATCCTCGGCGTGCTGATCACGATCGCCAGCCTGGCCCTCGTCGTGGCGATTCAGACGGCGCGCGACCGGCGGCCGTTTCAGCCGCCGATGACGACCTGGTACGCGGCGATGCTGTTCGCGGTGGTGCCGCTGCGCAACGCGCTACCCGGCTCGCCGCCGTTCGGCAGCTGGGTCGACATCACCGTCGTCATCTGGGTGCTGGTCGCGCTGGCGGTCTCGATGATTCTCTACATCGGCTGCTGGTGGCGGCATTTGAAGCCGCCGCCCGCCGCCGCACCGGCGGTACCGGCGCCCGCACCGGCGGAACCGGCACCGGCCAAGTAGCCGGACGCCGGCGGCGTGTTTGCCGCCGAAGCTGTCCGGCGCCGCGGCCCGCGTGCGAAGGTTGAGTCGTGGCGCATCCATCGGTTCGCAGGCGAGTGCGCAGCATGACGCTGGCGGTCTGGCACTACGTCACTAGCGCGCCGCTGACCTATGGCTGGTTGTTGGTGCTGATGATCACCACGATCATCCAGACCCATCTCACCGGCAGGGAGCTGCACTCGGTACTGCTGCACCGCTCCACCAACATTCACGAACTGGGCAGGGATCCGCTCGATGTCCTGTTCTCCAGCCTGCTGTGGATCGACGGCAAGAACTTCGAGCCCTACCTGCTGCTGTTCACCCTGTTTCTCGCGCCGGCCGAACACTGGCTCGGCCAGCTGCGCTGGCTCACAGTGGGATTGAGCTCGCACATCCTGGCCACCTACATCAGCGAAGGCATCCTCTACTTCGCGATCGAGGACCATGACGCCCCGCAACGGCTGGTGCACGCCCGCGACATCGGGGTCAGCTATTTTCTGGTCGGCGTGATGGCCGTGCTGACCTACCACATCGCCCGGCCATGGTGCTGGGGCTATCTCGGGGTGCTGTTCGTCATCTTCGGTTTCCCGCTGATCACCATGGGTAACGAACTGAACTTCACCGCCATCGGGCACTTCACCTCGATTCTGATCGGCCTGTGCTTCTACCCGATGACGCGCACGCGTTCCAAGGGCAGCCGGCAGCTCGGTCCGGCGCGCCTGCGGGGCATCGTGCGCCGCGGCGTGCCGCCGGCCACCCCGAGCTGATGCCGGCGCCCGCGCGCAACCGAAAAACCGTGGGCGCCAAGCCCCCGCGACGGTGCCACGTAATCTGACTCTGATGCGGCATTACTACTCGGTAGACGCGATCCGCCAGGCCGAAGCGCCACTGCTGGCCAGCCTGCCCGACGGCGCTTTGATGCGACGCGCGGCCTATGGGCTGGCCACCGAGATCATCGGCGAGTTAGCGGCGCGCACCGGCGGGGTAACCGGGCGACGTGTGTGCGCGGTCATCGGCTCCGGAGACAACGGCGGAGACGCGTTGTGGGCGGCCACCTTCCTGCGCCGTCGCGGCGCGGCCGCCGACGCGATCCTGCTCAACCCGGAGCGCACCCACCGCAAAGGCCTGGCGGCGTTCCGAAAGGCCGGCGGTCGCGTCGTCGAAAGCGTCTCGCCGACAACCGATCTCGTCATCGACGGCGTGGTGGGCATCTCCGGCTCCGGAGCGCTGCGGCCCGCCGCGGCCGAGGTGTTCGCCGCCGTCAACGATGCCCGAATCCCGGTGACCGCCGTCGACATACCCAGCGGCATCGACGCGGCGACCGGCGCAATCACCGGCCCCGCCGTGCGCGCCGTGCTGACCGTCACCTTCGGCGGCCTCAAACCCGTGCACGCGCTGGCTGATTGCGGGCGGGTCCGGCTGATCGACATCGGGCTCGACCTGCCGGGTGCACCGAACGTCGCAGCGTTGGGGTTCGAGGCCGCCGACGTGGTCGCCCGCTGGCCGGTGCCCGGGCCCCACGACGACAAGTACTCGCAGGGCGTCACCGGCGTGATGGCCGGCTCGTCGACCTATCCGGGCGCCGCCGTGCTGTGCACCGGCGCCGCCGTCGCCGCCACCTCCGGCATGGTCCGCTACGCCGGCAGCGCGCACCGCGAGGTGCTCGCGCACTGGCCGGAGGTGATCGCCTCGCCCACCCCCGCCTCGGCCGGCCGGGTGCAGTCCTGGGTCGTCGGCCCGGGACTGGGCACCGACGACGTCGGGGCCGCGGCGCTGTGGTTCGCGCTGGAAACCGACCTGCCGGTGATCGTGGATGCCGACGGGCTGACCATCCTGGCCGCGCACCCCGAGTTGGTGGCCAACCGCACCGCGCCGACGGTGCTGACCCCGCACGCGGGTGAATTCGCGCGGCTGGCGGGTAACCCGCCGGTGGATGACCGGGTGGGCGCGTGCCGCAAGCTGGCCGACGCGTTCGGCGCCACGGTGCTGCTCAAGGGCAACGTCACCGTCATCGCCGACCCGGGCGGCCCGGTCTACCTCAATCCGGCCGGGCAGTCCTGGGCGTCCACCGCCGGCTCCGGTGACGTGTTGTCCGGCATGATCGGCGCGCTGCTGGCCGCGGGCCTGCCGGCGGTCGAGGCGGCCGCCGCCGCGGCCTTCGTGCACGCGCGCGCGGCAGCGTGCTCGGCCGCCGACCCCGGCCCCGGCGAGGCCCCTACCTCGGCCTCGCGCATCGTGCCGCACATCCGAGCCGCCCTGGCCGCCCTATAGAGAGGATCTCGTCGTGCCCCAACACCCGTCCATGCCCGCCCACTCGATCGCGCCCGCCTACACCGGCCGCCTGTTCACCGCGCCGGTGCCGGCGCTGCGGATGCCCGACGAGTCGATGGATCCCGAGGCTGCCTACCGCTTCATCCACGACGAGCTGATGCTCGACGGCAGCTCCCGGCTGAATCTGGCCACCTTCGTGACGACCTGGATGGATCCCGAGGCCGGCAAGCTGATGGCCGAGACGTTCGACAAGAACATGATCGACAAGGACGAATACCCGGCGACCGCGGCCATCGAGCAGCGCTGCGTGTGCATGGTGGCCGACCTGTTCCACGCCGACGGGCTGCGCGACGACGACCCGTCCAGCGCCACCGGGGTGTCGACGATCGGTTCCAGCGAGGCCGTGATGCTCGGCGGTCTGGCGATGAAGTGGCGGTGGCGCGAGAAGGTGGGCCGGAAAAAAGGGGGGGACTGGAAGGGCCGCACCCCGAACCTGGTGATGGGCTCCAACGTCCAGGTGGTCTGGGAGAAGTTCTGCCGCTACTTCGACGTCGAACCGCGCTACCTGCCGATGGAGGAGGGGCGCTACGTCATCACCCCCGAGCAGGTCGTCGACGCCGTCGACGAGGACACCATCGGGGTGGTGGCGATCCTGGGCACCACCTACACCGGGGAGCTGGAACCCATCGCCGAGATCTGCGCGGCCCTGGACAAGCTGGCCGCCGGCGGGGGAGTCGACGTCCCCGTGCATGTCGACGCGGCCAGCGGCGGATTCGTCGTGCCGTTCCTGCACCCCGAGCTCAAGTGGGACTTCCGGCTGCCGCGGGTGGTGTCGATCAACGTCAGCGGCCACAAGTACGGGCTGACCTACCCCGGCGTCGGGTTCGTGGTGTGGCGCAGCAAGGAGTACCTGCCCGAGGATCTGGTGTTCCACGTCAACTACCTGGGCGGCGACATGCCGACCTTCACGCTGAACTTCTCCCGGCCCGGCAACCAGGTCGTCGGCCAGTACTACAACTTCCTGCGGCTGGGACGCGAGGGCTACACGCAGGTGATGCAGACGCTGTCGTCGACCGCACGCTGGCTGGGCGAGCAGCTGCGCACCGGCGAGCACTGTGAGCTGATCTCCGACGGTTCGGCGATCCCGGTGGTCAGCTTCCGGCTCGCCCGCGGGCTGGGCTACACCGAGTTCGACGTCTCCCACGAGCTGCGCGGCTACGGCTGGCAGGTGCCGGCCTACACCATGCCCGACAACGCCACCGACATCTCGGTGCTGCGCATCGTGGTGCGCGAGGGCCTGTCCGCCGACCTGGCCCGGGCCCTGCACGACGACGCCCGCACCGCGCTGGCCAGCCTCGACAAGCTCAAGCCGGGCGGGCACTACCGCGCCGAGCACTTCGCGCACTGACGGTTGGTCCGGAGGCGCCGAGCGCTCTGGGACAATGGCTGCCGTGTCCGCAACGCCGATATCCCTGACCCCGGGCGTCCTCGCCGAGGCCCTGGTGGACCTGGGCGCGATTGAGCACAACGTGCGGCTGCTGTGCGAGCAGGCCGGCGGCGCGCAGGTGATGGCGGTGGTCAAGGCCGACGGCTACGGCCACGGGGCCGCCCAGACGGCGCGCGCCGCGCTGGCCGCGGGGGCGGCCGAATTGGGCGTCGCCACCATCGCCGAGGCCCTGGCGCTGCGCGCGGACGGCATCACCGCGCCCGTGCTGGCCTGGTTGCACCCGCCCGGCATCGACTTCGGCCCCGCGCTGCTGGCCGACGTGCAGATCGCCGTGTCCTCGGAGCGCCAACTCGACGACCTGGTGGACGCGGCGCGCCGCACCGGACGGACCGCGACCGTCACCGTCAAGGTGGACACCGGACTGAACCGCAATGGGGTGCCGCCCGCGCAATACCCCGCGCTGCTGACCGCGCTGCGCCGGGCCGTCGCCGAGGAGGCCGTCGTGCTGCGGGGTCTGATGTCGCACATGGTCTACGCCGATGAGCCCGCCAACCCCGTGAACAACCTTCAGGCCCAACGCTTCGCCGCCTTGCTGGCCCAGGCGCGCGATCAGGGCGTGCGGTTCGACGTGGCGCACCTGTCGAACTCGTCGGCCACCATGTCTCGTCCCGACCTGGCCTTCGACATGGTGCGCCCCGGCATCGCGATCTACGGGCTGAGCCCGGTGCCCGAGCGTGGCGACATGGGTCTGGTGCCGGCGATGACGGTGAAATGCTCTGTGGCGCTGGTGAAGTCGATCCGCGCGGGGGAGAGCGTGTCCTACGGCCACACCTGGACCGCGCAGCGCGACACCAACCTCGCGCTGCTGCCGGTCGGTTACGCCGACGGCATCTTCCGGTCGCTGGGCGGGCGGCTCGAGGTGTTGATCAACGGCAGCCGGCGCCCGGGCGTCGGGCGGATCTGCATGGACCAGTTCGTCGTCGACCTCGGCCCGGGGCGCATCGACGTGGCCGAAGGCGACGAGGCGATCCTGTTCGGGTCCGGCGCGAGCGGCGAGCCCACCGCGCAGGACTGGGCCGACCTGCTCGGCACCATCCACTACGAAGTCGTGACCAGCCCCCGCGGGCGGATCACCAGGACCTACCGCGAGGCGCGAACCGTTGAGTCCTGAGGAACCCCGCAGGCGCCGCAAGGGCAGGGCCTGGCTTGCGGGAGGCGCGGGGGTAACCGCCGTGGCCACCATCATCGGCGCCTCGGCCCGCCGGTCGATGACCCAGCGCGCCACGGTCGAAGACCCCTATGCGAACGAGGATTTCAACCGGCTCGAGGACGACGCCGGCCTGGTGGTGACCACGCCCGACGGGATTCCGCTGGCGGTGCGCGATACCGGCCCGGCCGATGCGCCGTTGACGCTGGTCTTCGTCCATGGGTTCTGCCTGCAGATGGGCGCGTTTCATTTTCAGCGCACCCGGTTGCCCGAGCAGTTGGGCCCCGACGTCCGGATGGTGTTCTACGACCAGCGCGGCCACGGCAGGTCCGGCGAGGCCGACCCCGAGACCTACACGCTGACCCAACTCGGCAGGGACCTGCAAACCGTGCTGAACGTGGTGGCACCGCGCGGAATGATCGTGCTGGTGGGCCACTCGATGGGCGGCATGACGGTGTTGTCCCACGCCCGCCAGTTCCCCGAGCAATACGGACGCCGCATCGTGGGCGCCGCGCTGATTTCGTCCGCGGCCGAAGGGGTGTCCAGGTCACCGCTGGGCGAGATCCTGAAAAATCCTGCGCTGGAAGCGGTTCGGGTCGCCGCGCGGTCCGCGCCGAAGCTGATGCACAGGGGGCGCAACGTGTCCCGGTCGTTGATCGGCCCGGTGCTGCGGGCCGCCTCCTACAGCGACCTGCAGGTCAGCCGCAGCCTGGACGCGTTCTCGCAGCGGATGATGAACAGCACCCCGATCCCCACCATGGTCGGCTTTCTGGACGCGCTGGAAAAGCACGACGAGACCGCCGGGCTGTGGACGCTGCTGCGGGTCCCGACGCTGATCGCGTGCGGCGACCACGACCTGCTCACCCCCGATGAATATTCGCGCAAGATGGCCGCCAGCCTGCCGCAGGCCGAGCTGGTCATCGTCGTCGGCGCGAGCCACCTGGCGCTGCTGGACAAGCCCGACGCCATCAACGGCGGGCTGGTCCGACTGGTTCGGCGGGCCACCCCGGGCAAGGCGGCGCTGCGCATGCGGCGGATGCGAGAAAGGTTGCGGCGCCGTGGCTGAACTCGACGGCGGCACCGCGACCTGTGACCGGGTCGAGGACACCATGGCGCTGGGCTCGCGGCTGGCGCAACACCTGCGGGCGGGGGACGTGGTGGTGCTCTCGGGTCCGCTCGGGGCGGGAAAGACCGTGTTGGCCAAGGGGATTGCGGCGGCGATGGATGTCGACGGGCCGGTGACCTCGCCGTCCTACGTGCTGGCACGCGTGCATCCGCCGCGGCGCGCGGGCGCCCCGGCCATGATTCACGTCGACATGTACCGGCTGCTCGACCACACCGACAATCAGGGCGCCGATCTGCTCGCCGAGCTCGATTCGCTGGACTTGGACAGCGATCTCGACGACGCTGTCGTGGTGGTGGAATGGGGCGAGGGCCTGGTCGAGCGGCTCGCCGAGCGGCATCTGGACATCCGGCTCGAGCGCGTCACCGGATCCGACGTGCGGATCGCGACCTGGCGGTGGGCCGACAACGCCGACAACGCCGACACCGGGGGCGAGTCATGACGATCGTCCTTGCCCTCGACACCTCGACCCCGGCGGTGACGGCCGGCCTGGTGCGGCGTGACGACCTGTGCGTGTTCGCCGAGCGGGTCACCGTCGACGCCCGGGCCCACGCCGAACGCCTCACCCCGAATGTCCTTGCTGCCCTGGCCGATTCGGGGCTGACGATGGCCGACCTGGGCGCCGTCGTGGTGGGCTGCGGACCGGGCCCGTTCACCGGCCTGCGCGCGGGCATGGCCACCGCCGCCGCCTACGGGCACGCACTCGGCATCCCCGTGCGCGGCGTGTGCAGCCTGGACGCGATCGGCGTGCGGACCAGCGGGGACGCCTTGGTGGTGACCGACGCCCGCCGCCGCGAGGTCTATTGGGCCCGCTACCGCGACGGCGTGCGCACCCACGGCCCGGCCGTCAACGCGCCGGCCGACGTCGACCCGGGTACCGCGGCGGCCGTCGCCGGCTCACCCGAACACGCCGCCCTGTTCGGCTTGCCGGTGGGTGAACCGAGCTGCCCGACACCGGCCGGACTGGTTGCGGCGGTGGCCGATTGGTCCGTCGACCCCGAGCCGCTGATGGCCCTGTACCTGCGTCGGCCCGACGCCAAACCGTTGGCCACGCGGCGATGACCGCCCACAGCGAGCCCGCGACCCTCGGCGGCCTGACCCGGGCCGACGCCCAGCGCTGCGCCGAGCTGGAGGCGCAGCTCTTCGACGGCGACGACCCGTGGCCCGCGGCGGCATTCCATCGCGAATTGGCCAGTGCCCACAACCATTACGTGGGCGCGCGGGTGGGCGAGACGCTGGTCGGCTACGCCGGCATCTCGCGATTGGGCCGCACCCCGCCCTACGAATACGAGGTGCACACCATCGGCGTGGATCCGGCGTACCAGGGCCGGGGCATCGGCCGCCGGCTGCTCGACGAGCTGCTGAGGTTCGCCGACGGCGGCGCCGTGTACCTGGAGGTCCGCACCGACAACCAGGCGGCCATCGGGCTGTACACCAGCGTCGGGTTCGAGCAGATCGGCCTGCGCCGCCGCTATTACCGGGTCAGCGGCGCCGACGCGTACACGATGCGGCGGGAGGCCCACGGCGCATGACAACCATTCTTGCCATCGAAACCTCCTGCGACGAAACGGGAGTCGGCATCGCCCGGCTGGACCCCGACGGCACCGTGACGCTGCTGGCCGACGAGGTGGCCTCCAGCGTCGACGAACACGTGCGGTTCGGCGGCGTGGTGCCCGAGATCGCCTCACGCGCGCATCTGGAGGCGCTGGGACCGGCCATGCGCCGCGCGTTGTCGACCGCCGGGCTGGACAGGCCCGACGTCGTCGCGGCCACCATCGGGCCCGGGCTGGCCGGCGCCCTGCTGGTGGGAGTCGCTGCGGCCAAAGCCTATTCGGCGGCCTGGGGGGTGCCCTTCTATGCGGTGAACCACCTGGGCGGGCATCTGGCCGCCGACGTCTACGAGCACGGGCCGCTGCCCGAGTGCGTGGCGCTGCTGGTCTCCGGCGGCCACACCCACCTGCTGCACGTGCGTTCGCTCGGCGAGCCGATCGTCGAGCTGGGCAGCACCGTCGACGACGCCGCCGGCGAGGCCTACGACAAGGTGGCGAGGCTGCTGGGGCTCGGCTACCCGGGCGGCAGGGTGCTCGACGAGCTGGCCCGCACGGGTGATCGCGACGCGATCGCCTTCCCGCGCGGCATGACCGGGCCGCGTGACGACCCCTACGCGTTCAGCTTCTCCGGCCTCAAGACGGCCGTCGCGCGCTACCTGGAAAGCCACCCCGACGCGGTGAACGCCGACATCGCGGCCGGCTTTCAGGAGGCCGTCGCCGACGTGCTCACCAAAAAGGCCGTGCGCGCCGCCACCGGGCTGGGCGTGCGGACCCTGCTGATCGCCGGCGGGGTGGCCGCCAATTCTCGACTGCGCGAGTTGGCGGAGCGGCGCTGCGCCGAGGCGGGCCTGACGCTGCGCATCCCCAAGCCCCGGCTGTGCACCGACAACGGGGCGATGATCGCCTCGTTCGCGGCGCATCTGGTCGCCGCGGGGGCGCCGCCGTCGGCGCTGGACGTGCCCAGCGACCCGGGGCTGCCCGTGGTGAAAGCGCAGGTGAGTTGATGTTCGCTGAGCGCGGACACGCCGACGCTGGAGAAGCAGCAGGGGGCCCTTGAGTGCTAGCACTCGCATGTATAGAGTGCTAGGTGGCAATCGGCCAAGCCCTGTGTCGGCACCCGCGACGACGGCGCTCGGGCGCGGACGAATGCCGAACACCTGATAACTCGGAAGGTGCGGGCTCAACCCGTGCCGGCCGTCAACTCCGGTCCGGGCGCGTCCCGGACCCGACCCAACAGTGGAGGCTCCAATCGTGGCGAAGGTGAATATCAAGCCACTCGAGGACAAGATTCTCGTGCAGGCCAACGAGGCCGAGACCACGACCGCGTCTGGTCTGGTCATTCCTGACACCGCCAAGGAGAAGCCGCAGGAAGGCACCGTCGTCGCAGTCGGCCCCGGCCGGTGGGACGAAGACGGCGCGAAGCGCATCCCGCTGGACGTCTCGGAAGGCGACACCGTCATCTACAGCAAGTACGGCGGCACCGAGATCAAGTACGGCGGCGAGGAGTACCTGATCCTGTCGGCACGCGACGTGCTGGCTGTCGTCTCCAAGTAAGAACCGTGTTCCGCCCCGGCGATCCCCGCGTCCCGCGCGGGTGATTTCCGGGGCGGCATGCGTTTGGGGCTAGTGGCGATCGCAAGCGCGGCGAAGCCGGGCGAAGCGGGTCGCCACCATTCAAACAAGGAGCCTGATGAGCAAGATCATTGAGTACGACGAGACCGCGCGTCGCGCCATCGAGGCGGGCGTGAACACGCTCGCCGACGCGGTACGGGTGACGCTCGGGCCGCGCGGCCGGCATGTGGTGCTGGCCAAGGCATTCGGTGGCCCGGCGGTCACCAACGACGGTGTGACCGTCGCGCGTGAGATCGACCTGGAAGACCCGTTCGAGAACCTGGGCGCCCAGCTGGTGAAGTCGGTGGCCACCAAGACCAACGACGTCGCCGGCGACGGCACCACGACGGCGACCGTGCTGGCGCAGGCGCTGGTCAAGGGCGGCCTGCGGCTGGTCGCGGCCGGCGCCAACCCCATCGAGTTGGGGGCGGGGATCAGCAAGGCCGCCGACGCGGTGTCCGAGGCGCTGCTGTCCGCGGCCACCCCGGTCTCCGGCAAGGACGCGATCGCGCAGGTGGCGACCGTGTCCTCGCGCGACCAGCTGCTGGGTGAGCTGGTCGGTGAGGCGATGACCAAGGTCGGCACCGACGGCGTGGTCAGCGTCGAAGAATCCTCGACGCTGAGCACCGAGCTCGAGTTCACCGAGGGCGTCGGTTTCGACAAGGGCTTCCTGTCGGCGTATTTCGTCACCGACTTCGACTCCCAGCAGGCCGTGCTCGACGACCCGGTGATCCTGTTGCACCAGGACAAGATCAGCTCGCTGCCTGACCTGCTGCCGATGCTGGAGAAGGTCGCCGAATCGGGCAAGCCGCTGTTGATCATCGCCGAGGACATCGAGGGCGAGGCGCTGGCCACCCTGGTCGTCAACTCCATCCGCAAGACGCTGAAGGCCGTCGCGGTCAAGGCGCCGTTCTTCGGCGACCGCCGCAAGGCGTTCCTGGAGGACCTGGCGATCGTGACCGGCGGCCAGGTGATCAACCCGGACGCGGGCCTGTTGCTGCGCGAGGTCGGCACGGACGTGCTGGGCTCCGCCCGCCGCGTGGTGGTCAGCAAGGACGACACCGTCATCGTCGACGGCGGCGGCACCAAGGATGCGGTGGCCAACCGCATCAAGCAGCTGCGCGCCGAGATCGAGGCGAGCGACTCCGACTGGGACCGCGAGAAGCTGCAGGAGCGGCTGGCCAAGCTGGCCGGCGGTGTGGCGGTGATCCAGGTGGGCGCGGCCACCGAGACGGCGCTCAAGGAACGCAAGGAAAGCGTCGAGGACGCCGTCGCGGCCGCGAAAGCGGCTGTCGAGGAAGGCATTGTCGCCGGTGGCGGCTCGGCGCTGCTGCAGACCCGCAAGGCGCTGGAGACGCTGCGCGCATCGCTGAGCGGCGACCAGGCACTGGGTGTCGGCGTCTTCTCCGAGGCGCTGGCGGCGCCGCTGTACTGGATCGCCACCAACGCCGGGCTCGACGGCGCGGTCGCGGTGCACAAGGTGACCGAGCTGCCCAACGGCCACGGCCTGAACGCGGACAAGCTGACCTACGGCGACCTGATCGCCGACGGCGTCATCGACCCGGTCAAGGTCACCCGCTCGGCGGTGCTCAATGCCGCGTCGGTGGCCCGGATGGTCCTGACCACCGAGACGGCGGTCGTCGACAAGCCGGCCGAGGAGGCCGACGACCATGGCCACGGTCATCACCACCACCACTGAGTGAACGACGACAAGCGCCCCCGGTTGCATGGCCGGGGGCGCTTGTTTGTTAGCTGACCGCGCCCACGAGCCGCGGTTGAGCGTCTACGGTCGCGGCATGGACCGCATCTGGCAGTGGGCGTGGGATCGGTATAAGGCGAGATACTCGTGGGCGATTGGCGCGGTCCTCTACGCCCTGACCCTGCCGATCTTCCTTCTTCCGTCGTTCTGTGTTGTCGCTCTGGAAGGATCTGGCCACTACGTCGAGACCGTCACCGTGAACATTGTCGCCGGGTTGGTGCTGGTGTACATGCTCGTGCTTCCTGGCCGGGGCGGCAGTGGTGTCGTGGACCGTTGGGCGGCCGGCCGGGATGTTGATCGGGCGCGGGCATTGCACTCCACCTACAGGTGGGGCCGGCGGACAATTGCCCGAGCCGTGGTGGTCACCGCTGTCTGGGCTGCCCTGCTCTTGGTCGTCGTGGCTGGGATCGCCGGGGCGTCGGGGTGGCGGCTGGTCCAATACGGGATCATGGGCGCCGCAATGGGAACGGGCATCCAGCTCATCGGTGTGCACAGCTTCGTGGAAGCGGCGCTGCGGCCGGCCAGGTCTGCTATCGCTGATAGCACTGCAATCGGCGACTCCCTGCCTCGGTCTCATCCGAGCTTTGCGGCGTGGGTGAACGTCTCCATGCTCGGCGTCGCGTTCACGTTCGCCCTCTCAAGTGCGCTGCTGGCGGTGGTTTTCGAGCGAGCTGGACGTTTCCCGCTGCTTTACCTCCTGATCGCGGCCGGGATGATCCTCTGCTTCGCGGTACCTATCACCGTCGCCGCGGTGTTCGCGCCTTCGCTGCGGCCGATTCGCGACCTGGCCGAAGGGACGAAACGGGTTGCGGCGGGCGACTACAGCCGGCGCCTGCCAGTGGTTCAGGACGACGACCTTGGCGCGTTGGCCGCGTCGTTCAACCGCATGCAGGCGGGATTGGCTGAGCGGCAACGACTTCAGGGCGCGTTCGGGACCTATGTCGACCCGGCTCTAGCCGCGCGACTGCTCGAGCAAGGTGACGACGTCTTCACCGGCGAGCGCCGCGAGGTGACAGTGATGTTCGTCGACGTCCGCGACTTCACCCCGTTCGCCGAGGCCAACACTGCCGAGGACACCGTCGCCCGGCTTAATGCTTTGTTCGAGATCGTGGTGCCTGCGGTGGTCGATGCCGGTGGCCATGTCAACAAGTTCCTCGGCGACGGCGCGCTGGCCGTCTTCAACGCCCCTAACGATCTTGCCGATCATGCCGACGCGGCGGCGAGCGCGGCCTTGCGCATTCAGCACTTGGTAGCCGAACGATTCGGCGGAGCAGTGCGGGTCGGCATCGGGATCAACACCGGTGCGGTGATCGCCGGAACCATCGGCGGCGGAGGCAAACTCGAATTCACGCTCATCGGTGACGCCGTGAACGTCGCCGCCCGCGTCGAACAGCTCACCAAGACCACCGGGGACGCGATCCTGTTGACCCAGCAGACCGTCGACGCCTTGGCTTCTCGACCGGCCGGACTCGTCGACCGGGGATCCCACGAATTGAAAGGCAAGTCAGCCGCTGTCAACGTCTTCGGGCTCGATACAGCGGTTCGTCGCGTCGAGTGAAGGCGGTGGTGCCGCGCACTACTTCACCGAAATCCCGCCGTCCACCGGCAATGTGACTCCGGTGATATAGCGGCCCGAGCGCCCACAGAGGTAGACCATCGCCTCGCTCACATCCGCGGCTTCGATGAGCTCTACCGGCAGCGGCGCCTGCAACGCTGATGCACCTTCGGGATGCTCGGCCATCAATTGGGCAAAAGGTTCGTTGACGATCATCGGCGTCGCGACCCCGGTCGGATGCACCGTGTTGACGCGAATGTTTTTCTCCGCCAGGGAGGTTGCGTAGTACCTCATCAGGCCGACAACGCCGTGTTTTGCTGCGTGGTAGCCGGCCAAGCCGTGGCTGCGGCTACTGAACGTCGGGCAAAGGCTGTTCAACCCAGCGGTCGAGCTCGTGATCACGATGGCCCCGCCCTCGCCATGGTCGAGCATCCCGGGCAGGGCCGCCTCGACCGTGTAGTACACGCCGTTGAGCATCACACTGACCGAATCGACGAAGGCAGCGATGTCATGGCGCTGTTCGCCGACCCCCGGCAGGATCCCGGCGTTGGCGAGTACGAAATCGATTCTGCCGAACTCGGCCAGGCCGTTGGCGACTGCGGTTCGTAGCACCTGGAAATCGCGGACGTCGCCCTGCGCTGCGACGATCCGGCGGCCGGTCTTTTCGACCAGGTTGACGGTCTCGTCGAGATCCTCTGGGGTGGTCATCGGGTAGGCGACACTGTCGATCTGACCGCAGAGATCGACGGCGATGATGTCGGCACCCTCCTCGGCGAACCGCACCGCATGCGACCGACCTTGCCCACGGGCGGCGCCGGTGATGAACGCGACCTTCCCATCGAATTGCTTCGACATGACGCTCTCCCTTCGGTTGTGAGCCGAGTATCCGCCGAGCGGCTCGGGTTTGATCGGGTAATCGATTACTCGCTTTTGCTCATGCTCGGCGGCATCTCGGCGTTTACTTTCGCGGCATGGACCGCATCTGGCAATGGGCGTGGGATCGGCACGGCGCGAGGTATACGTGGGTGGCCTTCGCGATCACCGTCGTCCTGGGGGCGCCGACCTTCCTCGGATGGTCGTTTGTCGTTGTCGCGTTCCAGAAGTCGGATCACTACGTCGAGGCGGCCGCGGTCACCCTGGTCGGCATGCTGGTGCTGCAGTACCTGGTGGTACTTCCCGGCCTAGGCCGCCTGCGCCTTGCCGAGCGGTGGGCGGCCGGCCGCGAGGTCGACGCGGCCAGGGCGCTGGAGCAGACCTATGTCTTCGCGCGCGGGTGCGCCGCCCGGGCCGTGGGTGTCACCGCGGTCTGGGCCGCGCTGCTGTTCGGCGGTGTCGGTGTGATCGCCGGGGCGAGCGGGTCGCGGCTGGTGCAGTTCGCGGTGCTGGGCGCCGTCATCGGAGGCGTCGCCCAGCTGGCCTCCGTGCACAGCTACGTGGAAGGGGCGCTGCGGCCGGTGCGGGCCGCCATCACCGGTGACAGCGGGATCGGTGATTCCCTGCCGCGCTCTCGGCCGACCTTCGCCGCCTGGGCGAACGTGTCCATGCTGTCGGTCGCGTTCACGAACGCCGTCACCGCCGCGATAGTCGCGATCGTGTTCGCCCGCGTCGTCGATGCGCCCCTGCTGGCCATCGGGATCGGGAGCGTGCTATTGATCGGCTTCACCATGCCGGTCAGCGTCGGCGCCATCTTCGCACCGTCCCTTCGACCCATTCGCGACCTCGCCGAGGGAACCGAACGCGTTGCCGCCGGCGACTACAGCCGGCGCCTGCCAGTGGTCCAGGACGACGACCTCGGCGCGTTGGCCGCGTCGTTCAATCGCATGCAGGCGGGTTTGGCTGAGCGGCAACGACTTCAGGGCGCGTTCGGGACCTATGTCGACCCGGCTCTGGCCGCCCGACTGCTCGAGCAGGGTGACGATGTGTTTTCCGGGGAGCGCCGCGAGGTGACGGTGATGTTCGTCGACGTCCGCGATTTCACCCCGTTCGCCGAGGCCAACACTGCCGAGGACGCCGTCGCCCGGCTTAATGCTTTGTTCGAGATAGTGGTGCCTGCGGTGGTCGATGCCGGTGGCCATGTCAACAAGTTCCTCGGCGATGGCGCGCTGGCCGTCTTCAACGCCCCTAACGATCTTGCCGATCATGCCGACGCGGCGGCGAGCGCGGCGTTGCGCATTCAGCACTTGGTAGCCGAACGATTCGGCGGAGCAGTGCGGGTCGGCATCGGGATCAACACCGGTGCGGTGATCGCCGGAACCATCGGCGGCGGGGGCAAACTCGAATTCACGCTCATCGGCGACGCCGTGAACGTCGCCGCCCGCGTCGAACAGCTCACCAAAACCACCGGGGACGCGATCCTGCTGACCCAGCAGACCGTCGACGCGCTGCGGTCCCCGCCAATGGGACTGACGGCCAGGGGTTTTCACGCCCTGAAGGGAAAGTCGGCCGAGGTGCAGGTGTTCGGCATCGGCCCCGCGTCGGCGGCGACGTCGTAGACGGTGTCGATGCCGTAGTCTGCACTCGTATTCCACACTCCACGAGGAGTCCCGCCCATGACGCAAGTGCTGCAGACCGAGGTGTGTGTTGCCGGCGGCGGTCCCGCCGGGATGGTTCATGCTCTGCTGCTCGCCCGGGCCGGAATCCGGGTCGTGGTCTTGGAGAAGCACAACGACTTCCTGCGCGACTTCCGCGGCGACACCGTGCACCCGTCCACCCTGCGGATCATGGACGAGCTGGGGTTCATCGACGAGTTCCTGCGGCTACCGCACACCAAGATCGACCGGGTCGCCTTCGACACCGACGGCTCCATTCGCACCTTCGGCAATTTCAAGGTGCTCAAGCGGCTCGGTTTCCGGCAGCCCTATATCGCCATGATGCCGCAGTGGGACTTCCTCGACTTCCTCGCCGAAAAGGCTTCTGCCTACCCCGAATTCACCTTGCTTCGCAATGCCGAGGTCACCGACGTCATGGTCGAAGGCGACCGGGTGGCCGGGGTGCGCACGCCGGACCTCGAGGTGCGCGCCCAGCTGGTGATCGCCGCGGATGGACGCAAGTCCGCGGTGCGCGCCGCGGCGGGGCTGCAGACCGCAGCGGCGCACTCGCCGATGGATGTGCTGTGGTTCCGGCTGAAATGGCGTCCCGGCGACCCCCAGGAACTGTTCGCGGTGCTGCGCAAGGGCCTGATGATGGCGATGATCTACCGGGGCGATTACTGGCAGATCGCCTATTTGATGCCGAAGGGATCGAACCCGCGGCAGGGATCCCTCGAGGAGTTCAAGGAGCGGATCGCGACCGCGCAACCGCGGCTGCGAGAGCACGTCAACGACCTGAGTTCGTGGGACGACACCAGCGAACTCGACGTGCGGGTGGATCGGCTCGCGACGTGGTGGCGAACGGGCCTGCTGTGCATCGGCGACGCGGCGCACGCCATGTCGCCGGCCGGCGGGGTCGGCATCAACCTCGCGGTGGCCGACGCGGTGGCCGCGGCCAACGTCCTGTGCGCCCCGCTGCGCGAGGGCCGGGTGACCGACGAAGACCTCGCGAGAGTGCAGCGGCGGCGCGAGCTACCCACCCGGATCGTCCAGGCTTTTCAGGTGTTCATGCAGGACAGGGCGATCGCGCCCAACTTGAGCGGTGACCTGTCCCCGATTCGCGTCCCCAAGATCGTGGGTATGGGTCCGCTGCAAGCGATTCCGCCGATTTTCGTCGGACGTGGTTTTCGTCCCGAGCATGTCCGCACGCCGGATGTGCACTCCCGGTAGCGCCGTCAGAGCCCGGCGATGACGATGACGACGCCGACCACGATGCACGGCGCCAGGGAGACCAGCAGGACGCTGACCAACTTCTCCTTTGCCGCCGAGGCCTCGTGGTCGCCGGTCGCGATCGGCGCGAGCCTGCCGCCGGCGCCCCATGCCGCCGCGAGCAGCGTCGCCAACCAGTTCGCGTAGGCGGCGTAGACGACGAGGGCCGCCGCCGTGATTGCCCACGCCTCGGGCAGGTGGACGTGCGGCCAGAGCAGGCCCAGCAACACGAGGAACATGCCGTTGAGGACCCCCTCGAGGTGACTCGACAGCGCCATGCGCCGGTTTTTCAACACGGGCAGGGGCAATCCGGTGAACAGTCCGAGCAGGAACAAGACCAGCCCGAGGGTGAACAGCAGCGTCTGCATGTCAGCACACTAGGGGCGTTTGGCGGCGCCTGCGGTCGATTGCGGGCGAAGCGAGTACCCGCGACGCGGTCGGCGACGAAGATGGCCCCCATGGGTAGGCCGATATTTTCTATCACTCCCGGCTATGGCGACCACCAGCTCCGGGAGTTCCACTATGCGCAGGCCGTTCGCTACGGGGACCGGGTGGAGACGGCCGGGCAGGGAGGGTGGGACGAGCACTGGCGCTATCCGGAGTCGGCGCGCGACGAGATCATTGCGGCTTTCGACAACGTCGAACGAACGTTGTCGACGGCGGGAGCCTCCTGGCGCGACGTGGTGCACGTGCACTCCTATCACGTCCCCGGAGCGGATGGCCGGATCGGGTCCGAGCACCTGGACACCATGGTCGAACAGTTTCGCCGGCGGATGGGCGAGCACGCGCCCCTGTGGACATGCATCGGCGTCGCCGCGCTGGCGAGTCCGAAGATGCGCGTCGAGATCCAAGTCACCGCGGTCGTCTGAGCCGTGACTAACGCGGTGCGGTGAGTCCGGCCGGCACGGAGGCGCCGAGATGCTCCAGCAACGTGGCCAGCTTGTGATCCAATTCGATTCCTACCGTGGTGATTTGGGGTGTGTTGAAGCTGCTGAACCGCGTGCTGGGTTGGTCAACGGTAAACCATGTGGTGCCGTCGGCGTCCTCCACAATGGCAGTGCGCAACGGCGCATAGAGCAGAACGGCCGGGTTGTACCGGTACATCTTCTGCGCGATCGTGTGATTGCCCATCAGGTACTCGACGCACCGGCCGCGGTCGCCGGCCAGCCGCATCAGCGACGTGAAATCGTGTGACCAATAGAGAATGAAGCCGTGCGGCGCGTTCTGGGCGGTGGCCTCTAGAACGGTCTGCCAGTCAGCTTCTCGTTCGATGAGGGAGTCGAATATCTCGCTCTGGAAAGCGGGCACCGCTTGCTCGTAGCGATTCTTGAACCCGTCGAACGTGTCGTCGATCTGGATCGTCAACCGGTCGACCAGATGTGAGGCCGTCTCGATCGATCCGTGCAGTGATTTGGTCATGGTGTTTCCTCGTTACAGTTGTTTATCGAAATACGTTGGAAGGCAGCGCTTGTCAGGACGCAATTCCCAGTTCGGCAAGCCTGGTCCGGTTCTGCTCGAGCCATTCGCGCTCGTGGCCGGACGCGGGGATGAACAAGCCGGCATCCATGACATTCGTGGGATCGACTTCGGCGATCGAGATCCATAGGTCGGCCTCGGGCTGGCCCGAGTTACGCGTCCAGATCTGCGCGAGCTGACGCAGCATTGCCTGCCGCGTCATGAGGTCACGTCCGTGGCGGTTGAAGCCGAGAATCAACGACTGCGTTGCCCGTTTGCCGGCCGTGAAGCAGTCGCCCTCGGGGAGTTCGTGAAAAAGCACTTTGACCCACGACGCCAACGCTCCGGTGACGTCGCAGTACATGGTGGTCATCTCCTCGGCGATCTTGGCTTTCGCGGACCGGGTCAGTAGGCCCTTCGGGCTGTAGCACTGGTAGACGGGCATGGCGTTCCTTTCGTGGTGCGGAGCGAGGCTCCGGCGAACAGAGATACTATGTCGTGCGACATACTTACAACTAGAGCCGAGATTACTGCGCTATCCGGGCGCCGGCAAGGAACTATGTATGATGGACGACATGCCAAGGAAGAGTGACAGCAAGGCGCGGATGACCGCCGCCGCGCGGCGCTTGTTCCGCGAACACGGTTACCTCGGCACTGCCCTGTCGGACGTCGTCACCGAGAGCGCCGCCCCGCGCGGGTCGATCTACTTTCACTTCCCGGGCGGGAAGGAAGAACTCGCCAGCGAGGTCGCCCTTCTGCACGCTTCCGACCGCATCGCAGACATCAACCGCGCGGCGGCCAACACCCGCACCGCCGCTGAACTGATCGCGGCGTTTATCGGGCGCGAACGCGATGAACTGGTGTCAAGCAACTACCGCGAGGGGTGCGCGGTCGCTCCCATCGTCATCGAGTCGACGCCCGCGTCCGACCAACTCAGCGATGTGACGCGGCGAGCCTTCCAGGATCTGATCACCACGCTCGCCGCCCGGCTCACCGAGAAAGGCCTGAGCCACGACAGGGCCGTGCAGCTGGCAACGAGTGTGTGGATCAATGTGGAGGGCGCGCTGATCCTCGGCCGCGCCCTGCGTAGTCCCGAGCCATTCGACACAGCGATCACCCAACTGACCGCAGTCGCCGATGCCGACTAGGCGACGCGAAACACCCCCGATCCCTTGCGGATCGGGGGTGTTCCCTTTCATGGTGGCTCGAGCGTCAGCGCCCGGGAGAAAAGGTAGGCGGTGTCGTGACGGTCGTGGTCGGTGTCGACGTCAGGGTCGGGCTGCTGGTGACCGTGACGGTGCTGGTGCTCGTACTGGTGGATGCCGGCGGCACCACGGTGGTGGTGGTGCTGGTCGTGACGCTGGTGGTCGACGAGGTTGTGGTGGTCGACGACGCCGCGATCACACCGCAGGCCAGCCGCTTGCCGGATTCACCCGTCGGGGCGGTGCTGCCTAGATTGTCCGCAGTCTGGTGGATGATCAGCGCGGTGCCCGCACTGTTTCTCAGGTCAGCGGAGGTGAACGCGTTGCTGGTGGTGACCAGTTTGGCCGAACCGTCGGAGCGCACCTGCAAGGCGGTCAGGTCGCCGCTGGCCGGGTAACTCGTGTGATTGGCCGCCTGGTAAACGCTTCCGGCGGAGTCGAAGTCCCCGCTCGAGCCGCCGCTCGGCGCAGCCGAATTGGCCTCGCACTTGCCGACCGCGTGGATCTGCAGCCCGTGGAAACCGGGGCTGAGCACCTGGTTGGGTCCGGCTTCCACGGTCACCGTCGCATAGCCGTTGGCGAATTCGAACGTGGCGTTGGCCACCGGACTGCCGTCGGCGGTCTTCAGCTGGGTGGTCAGCCGCTCCGCGCCGGGGGTCGAGCTGGTCAACGGTGACGTATTGGGCTGGCTGCCTTGCTGGTTCGAGCACGCGGCTAGCGAGGCCACGGTCGCGGTGAACGCCGCGACCGCAAAGCATGCGGCCTTGTTCATTTGCGGTGCCTACCCACATTGGCCCGCGCCGAAACGGCCTACTCCGCGGGTTTGCGCACCTCGCTGGCCAGGTCGCGGTAGTCCCAAACCAGGTCGACCACCTCTTGCGCGGCCCGCCCCGCCGCGCCGGCGATCAAACCCACGATGCGGCCGAGGTGGGTCGCCGTCGTGTTCACGGCCTCAAAGACGTTGTTAATAGCGCGATCTGCCGCGGTGTCGGCCATCTGCGTTCCCCTCCGTTAGGCGTCCCCGGCGACCAAGCCTACCGGCCCAGCGACCTCGGCAGGGCCCTGCGGCCGCGGACTCGAACAGTTGTCGAGGGGGTTCGATGCGGCCGGGTGGTGCGCCCGAACATCCGCGTCGCGCGTGTCCTCGCTCGAATCCATTGGGGCGGGCGCAAATCGCGCGCGCCGTGCGGGACTTAGGCCGACCGGCGGATGGTGCGCCCCCGGCCGATGTCGCCCTTGAGCAGCAGGTCGCGCTCGGACTCGGACAGGCCGCCCCAAACCCCGTAGGGCTCACCGACTTCGAGGGCGTGCGACCGGCACTCCTGGATGACCGGGCACTGCCGGCACATTTCCTTCGCGCGCTGCTCGCGCTGCATGCGGGCCCGGCCACGTTCACCGTCGGGGTGGAAGAACATCGACGAGTCAACGCCGCGGCATAAGCCCTGCAGTTGCCAATTCCAGATGTCGGCGTTGGGTCCAGGTAGCTGCTCCGGCTGTGGCATTGGTTCGTTCCCTCTCTGCACCGCCCGCTCGAGGTCAGGTTCGTGAAAGCGGTTGGGTGCAACTTAAATTAAGTGGAGTGGAGTCACCGATGACTACCCGTCATGCGTAGACGTTAGGGGCGGCGGTGAATTTCCGTCAATAGCCACTTAGCCCGGCAAAGTATGTGCCCGTTGGAGCAGAATTAACTTTGCGTTCATCTCGATTGAAATTGCGAAACGTATGCCGTGCTACCAGGCGGTTGGCCGAAACGAGATTGCCCAGCTCAGCGCGTGGTAGGGGGATAAGGCGAATTTATCCATGGGCTATAGTGATTAACGGTTCGGTAACATGAAGACCACAAACTGTTTACTACATCATTGTGATTGAAACTCGTCACACTTCCGTGATTGGGCGGCGGCTGGCCGACGCCGCCTTCGGGGACCGCCCCGCCGACTGGCCGCTGCCGTCGGCGACGACGCCGGAGGAACTGTGGCTGCGCGCCGTGGCGGCCGGGGGCCAGGGGCGCTACGGCGCCGCCTACCGCGACCTCGCGGTGCTGCGGCGCATCGCGCCCACCGGGCGGATGGCGTCGCTGGGCAGGAGCACGCAGGGGTCGTTCCTGCGCCAGCTCGGTTGGCACGGTGTGGCGCGGGGCTGGGACGGGCGCGCCCTGGCGCTGGCCGGCGGCGACCCCGAGGCGTGCGCCGACGCGCTGATCGGGCTGGCCGCCGACGCGCTGGGCGTCGGGCGCTTCGCGGCCGCGGCGACGCTGCTGGCGCGCACCGATCCGCTGCTTGCGTCGCCGAATTCCGAAGCGGCGGTGCCCGATCGGCTGCCGGTGCGCCGACGATGGGTGGCCGCGGAACTGGAGATGGCCCGCGGCGAAGGCGACGCCGCCGTCCGCCACGCCGGCGAAGGCGTGGAGCTGGCGGCGGCCATGACGGTCGCATCGCCTCGCCACCGGGTCAAAAGCGAAGTCGTGCTGGCCGCCGCGCTGTGCTGCGCGGGCGACCTCGAGCGTGCCCGCGCGGTAGCGGACGCCGCGCTGACGGATGCGGGCCGGTTAGGGCTGCTGCCACTGCGTTGGGCGCTGGCTTGCTTGCTGATCGATATCGGAAGCGTCACGTTTGTGGCACACCAACTGCACGAAATCCGCGATGTCTGCGCAGGCCAGGTGCGGCGCGCCGGTGGAACGTGGCGTTCCGCTTGAAACGGCCTCCCGACCGTTATTGTCATTTCGTTAGTTAGCCCGGTTGGCCCGCGATGTGTCCGCTTCGTAACGTTGGAGATATCACCGTCGATGACAATTCCAGCAGGGGAACGTCTCGACGCTGTGGTCGCCAAGGCCGTCACCGGCGACCACAACGCATTGAGGGAGGTGCTGGAGACCATCCGTCCGATCGTCGTGCGATATTGCCGAGCGCGTGTCGGCACCGTCGATCGGGGTGGCCTGTCAGCGGATGACGTGGCGCAGGAGGTGTGCTTGGCGACTATCACGGCGCTGCCGCGTTATCGCGATCGCGGGCGTCCATTCCTGGCCTTCCTGTACGGCATCGCGGCCCACAAGGTCGCCGATGCCCACCGCGCTGCCGGACGCGATCTCGCCTATCCCACCGAATCGATTCCCGATCGCTGGTCGAACGATGCGGGGCCCGAACAGCTTGCGATCGAAGCGGATTCGGTGAGCCGGATGAGCGAACTGCTCGAGATCCTGCCCGCCAAGCAACGCGAGATCCTGATCCTGCGCGTCGTCGTCGGCCTGTCCGCCGAGGAGACCGCGACCGCCGTCGGCAGCACCACCGGGGCCGTCCGAGTTGCCCAGCACCGCGCGCTGTCGCGGCTGAAATCCGAGATGATCGCGGCAGGTGACTGTGCCTGACTCCCTGGACGAATTCGCCCGCACCGACCTGCTGCTCGATGCGCTGGCCCAGCGCCGGCCGGTCTCCGGGAGCCAGGTCGAGGATCCCGACGACCCTGATTTTCAGGTGCTCACCACACTGCTGGAGGACTGGCGCGACAACCTGAGGTGGCCGCCGGCCAGCGCCCTGGTGACGCCCGAAGAGGCCGTCAACGCGTTGCGCACCGGACTGGCCGAACGGCGGCGCGGCCATCGCGGACTGGCCGTCGTCGGATCGGTGGCCGCGGCGCTGATGGTGCTCAGCGGCTTCGGCGCCATGGTGGTCGAGGCCCGGCCCGGCGGCACCCTGTACGGGCTGCACGCGATGTTCTTCGACCAGCCGCAGGTCCACGAAAAGCAGGAGATGCTGGCCGCCAAGGCCGATCTGGCGAAGGTGCAGGAATCGATCGACCGCGGCCAGTGGGACCAGGCCAAGAATCAGCTGACCGAGGTGAGCAGCCTGGTGGCCTCGATCGACGACCCGGCCAGCAAACAGGAACTGACCGACCAGCTGAAGCTGTTGAACGCGAAGGTCGACGCGCGCGACCCGAACGCTACGCTCCCAGTCGCCCCGCCTCCCGCGGCGCCGGTCGGCCCGGCCTCCGCCGCGATCCCCGCGGCGCCACCCGCACCGCTGACGCCGCCGGCCGCGCCGAGCCCGCAGCCGAGTCCGTCAGTGGGTAAGCATCACCATCACGGCCGGACGCCACCGCCGGTGGCGCCGCTGATTCCGAATCAGTGAGCCGCTAAATCAGTGCCGGCGGTGGAAACCGTCGGCGTCCGAGGTCGCTTCGTTGAGCGACGCGTCGGCATACCCGCGGCAGTAGTCCCACGTGACGTAGGCGTCCGGCTCGGGGTCATAGGCGGGCTCGTGCGGGCGCACGGTGCCGTCGATCAGCAGCTGCAGCAGGTTGGCCCGGAGCATGTCCCAGTCGTGGTAGTGATCCTGCTGACATTCGTCGCAGCAGACCACCAGTCCGCGAATACCCTTGTGCGCCAGCAGCGCTTCGTACACGGCCAGATCGGCGAGGTCGGCCTCGACGGCCATTCGCTCTTGCTGATCCAGGGGCTGGCCTGGCTCGACGGCTTCCAGGGCCGCCGACGGATCACAGGGGTCGTCGGCGAAAGGGTCGGGCGGCAAACCCGGTGGGAGGTGGTCGCGCACGCCTCTAGCCTACGCAGCCCGCCCCGGATAACGCCAGCAGGCGGCTACTCGCCATGCCGGATGGTTCCGTCGCGCCGTTTGGTGCGCGCGGCGCGCCCGAGCAAGCGGACGGCAGGGACAGGCAAGCCGATAGGATGGTTCTCTCACGCCGCATCGTATGGAGGGCCCCTCTGATGACCCGTGGCACGTCCCACCTGGAAGACAGCTCTGACCTCGTCGGCAGTGCGTATGTGCGGGTGGGTGGCCTGGTCGACGACCCGGTGCCCACCGGGGGTGACAACCCGCACAAGATCGCCATGCTCGGGCTGACGTTCGACGACGTCTTGCTGCTGCCCGCGGCCTCCGACGTGGTGCCCGCCACCGCGGACACCTCCAGCCAGCTGACCAAGAAGATCAGGCTCAAAGTGCCGCTGGTCAGCTCGGCGATGGACACGGTCACCGAGTCGCGGATGGCCATCGCGATGGCCCGGGCCGGCGGCATGGGTGTCCTGCACCGCAACCTGCCGGTGGCCGAGCAGGCCGGCCAGGTCGAAATGGTCAAACGCTCGGAGGCCGGGATGGTCACCGACCCGGTCACCTGCCGCCCGGACAACACCCTGGCCCAGGTCGACGCGATGTGCGCACGGTTCCGCATCTCCGGCCTGCCGGTGGTCGACGAGTCGGGCGCCCTGGTCGGCATCATCACCAACCGCGACATGCGGTTCGAGGTCGACCAGACCAAGAAGGTGGCCGAGGTGATGACCAAGGCCCCGCTGATCACCGCTCAGGAGGGCGTGTCCGCCGACGCGGCGCTGGGGCTGTTGCGCCGCCACAAGATCGAGAAGCTGCCCATCGTGGACGGCCACGGCCGGCTGACCGGGCTGATCACCGTCAAGGACTTCGTCAAGACGGAACAGCATCCCCTGGCCACCAAGGACAGCGACGGCAGGCTGCTGGTCGGCGCCGCCGTGGGTGTCGGCGGTGACGCGTGGGTCCGGGCGATGATGCTGGTGGACGCCGGGGTCGACGTGCTGATCGTGGACACCGCGCACGCGCACAACCGGCTGGTGCTCGACATGGTCGGCAAGCTCAAGGCCGAGGTGGGCGAGAAGGTCGAGGTGATCGGCGGCAACGTCGCCACCCGCTCGGCGGCCGCGGCCCTGGTCGCCGCCGGCGCCGACGCGGTGAAGGTGGGCGTCGGGCCGGGCTCGATCTGCACCACGCGGGTGGTCGCCGGCGTCGGCGCGCCACAGATCACCGCGATTCTGGAGGCGGTCGCGGCGTGCGGCCCGGCGGGCGTGCCGGTGATCGCCGACGGCGGCCTGCAGTACTCCGGTGACATCGCCAAGGCGCTGGCCGCCGGCGCGTCGACGGCCATGCTCGGCTCGTTGCTGGCCGGCACCGCCGAGGCCCCCGGCGAGCTGATCTTCGTCAACGGCAAGCAGTTCAAGAGCTACCGCGGGATGGGGTCGCTGGGCGCCATGGCCGGACGCGGCTCGGGCAGCGGGAAGTCGTATTCCAAGGACCGCTACTTCGCCGACGACGCGCTCTCCGAAGACAAACTGGTGCCCGAGGGCATCGAGGGCCGGGTGCCCTTCCGCGGCCCGCTGTCCTCGGTGATCCACCAGCTGACCGGCGGCCTGCGCGCCGCGATGGGCTACACCGGCTCGCCGAGCATCGAGGCGCTGCAGCAGGCGCAGTTCGTCCGGATCACGGCGGCCGGGCTGCGGGAGAGCCACCCGCACGACGTCGCCATGACGGTCGAAGCCCCCAACTACTACGCACGCTGAGGCCGGAGATGGTCGAGATCGGGATGGGCCGCGTCGCCCGGCGCAGCTATGAACTGAGCGAAGTCAGCATCGTCGCGTCCCGGCGCACCCGCTCCTCGCAGGACGTCTCGACCGCCTGGCAGCTGGACGCCTACCGGTTCGAGATTCCGGTGCTCGCGCATCCGACCGACGCGCTGGTGTCGCCGGAGTTCGCGATCGAGCTCGGCAAGCTCGGCGGCCTGGGCGTGCTCAACGGTGAGGGACTGATCGGGCGCCACGCCGACGTCGAGGCCAAGATCGCCCAACTCGTCGAGGCGGCCAGCAAGGAGCCCGAGCCCTCGGCGGCCATCCGGCTGCTGCAGGAGTTCCACGCGGCCCCGCTGAACCCGGACCTGCTGGGCTCCGCGATCGCCCGGATCCGCGACGCCGGCGTCACCACCGCCGTGCGGGTCAGCCCGCAGAACGCCCAGGCGCTGACGCCGGTGCTGGTGCAGGCCGGCATCGACCTGCTGGTCATCCAGGGCACCATCGTCTCGGCCGAAAGGGTGGCCCAAGACAGGGATGGAGCCGGGGAACCGCTGAACCTCAAGACCTTCATCTCCGAGCTCGACGTGCCGGTGGTCGCCGGCGGCGTGCAGGACCACCGCACCGCGCTGCACCTGATGCGCACCGGCGCCGCCGGCGTGATCGTCGGCTACGGCGCGACCAGGGGAGTGACCACCAGCGACGAGGTGCTGGGCATCAGCGTGCCGATGGCCACCGCGATCGCCGACGCCGCCGCCGCGCGGCGCGAATACCTCGACGAGACCGGCGGCCGCTACGTGCACGTGCTGGCCGACGGCGACATCCACACCTCCGGCGAGCTGGCGAAGGCCATCGCCTGCGGGGCCGACGCGGTGGTGCTGGGCACGCCGCTGGCCGAGTCCGCCGAGGCGCTGGGCGAGGGCTGGTTCTGGCCCGCCGCCGCGGCGCACCCCTCGCTGCCGCGCGGGGCGCTGCTGCAGATCGCCGTCGGTGAGCGCCCGCCGCTGCAGCAGGTGCTCAACGGACCGTCCGACGATCCGTTCGGCAGCCTCAACCTGGTCGGCGGCCTGCGGCGGTCGATGGCCAAGGCCGGCTATTGCGACCTCAAGGAGTTCCAGAAGGTCGGCCTGACCGTCGGTAGCTAGCCCGGTGAGGGTCGCTGGCTTGTTACCCGCCGGTAAGGCCATACTGGTGCGATGAAGCCGGATTACGACGTACTGATCATCGGTTCGGGTTTCGGGGGCAGCGTCAGCGCGTTGCGGCTGACCGAAAAGGGCTACCGCGTCGGCGTATTGGAGGCCGGGCGGCGATACGCCGACGAGGATTTCGCCGAGACGTCCTGGGATCTGCGCAAGTTTCTGTGGGCGCCGAGGCTGGGCTGTTACGGCATCCAGCGGATCCACCCCCTGAAGAACGTGCTGATCCTGGCGGGCGCCGGGGTGGGCGGCGGCTCGCTGAACTACGCCAACACCCTGTACGTGCCGCCGGAGCCGTTCTTCAAAGACCAGCAGTGGGCGCACATCACGGACTGGCGCGACGAGCTGATGCCGCACTACGAGCAGGCCAAGCGGATGCTCGGCGTGGTGGAGAACCCGACCTTCACCGACGCCGACCGGATCGTCAAACAGGTGGCGGACGAGATGGGCTGCGGCGACACGTTCGTGCCGACTCCCGTCGGCGTGTTCTTCGGCCCCGACGGCACCAAGGCCCCCGGCAAGACCGTGCCGGACCCCTACTTCGGTGGCGCGGGGCCGGAGCGCACCGGCTGCCTGGAATGTGGTTGCTGCATGACCGGTTGTCGTTACGGCGCCAAGAACACCCTGCTGAAGAACTACCTGGCTCTCGCGGAATCTGCTGGGGCGCAGGTGATCCCGATGACCACGGTCAAGCGTTTCGAGCAGCGTCCTGATGGCCTGTGGGAGGTTCGCACCGTGCGCACCGGCAGTTGGCTGCGCCGCGACCGGCGCACCTACACCGCCAAGCAGGTGATCCTGGCCGCCGGCACCTGGGGCACCCAACACCTGCTGTTCAAGATGCGCGATCAGGGTCTGCTGCCGCGGCTGTCGGATCGGCTGGGCGTGCTCACCCGCACCAACTCCGAGTCCATCGTCGGCGCCGGGAAGCTTGAGGTCGACCCGAACCTCGACCTGACGCACGGGGTGGCGATCACCTCGTCGATCCACCCGACGCCGGACACCCACATCGAGCCGGTCCGCTACGGCAAGGGCTCCAACGCGATGGGGCTGCTGCAGACGCTGATGACCGACGGAACCGGCCCCGAAGGCAGCGACGTGCCGCGCTGGAAGCAACTGTTGGACCAGGCCCGCGAGGATCCGCGTCGCATGATGCGGTTGCTCAACGTCCGTCAGTGGAGCGAACGCACGCTGATCGCCCTGGTCATGCAGCACCTGGACAACTCCATCACCACCTACACCAAACGCGGCAGGCTGGGCATCCGCTGGTACACCAGCAAGCAGGGCCACGGCGAGCCGAACCCGACCTGGATCCCGGTCGGGAATCAGGTCACCCGGCGCATCGCCGACAAGATCGACGCCGTGGCCGGCGGCACCTGGGGAGAGCTGTTCAACATCCCGCTGACCGCGCATTTCCTCGGCGGCGCCGTGATCGGCGACAACGCCGAGCATGGGGTGATCGACCCGTATCACCGGGTCTACGGCTACCCGACGCTGTTCGTGGTGGACGGCGCGGCGATCTCGGCGAACCTGGGCGTCAACCCCTCGCTGTCAATCACCGCCCAGGCCGAGCGGGCCGCGTCGTTGTGGCCGAATGCCGGTGAGGACGACCAGCGCCCGGCGCAGAGCCAGCCGTATCGCCGGCTGGAGCCGATCCCGCCCAAGGCGCCCGTCGTCCCGGCCACCGCGCCCGGCGCGCTGCGCTGGTTGCCGAGCAATCACATCAGCTCCACCGCCGACGCCAGTTAACTCGTGACGATCGCGAGCGCGGCGTAGCCGGGCGCTGCGGGTCGTCACCATTAACTCGCCAGCGCCTGAAGCGGCGCGCCGCTGACCACCCGGCTGCGCTCGCCGCGCACGTTGACCGGGACGTCGCCCATCAGGGTGATGCGGTGCATCAGCCGGGGCTGGTTGTCGTAGTCGTCGACCGCCCGGTGCTGGGTGGCGCGGTTGTCCCACATGGCGACGTCGCCGTGCGCCCAGTTCCAGCCAATGGTGTTCTCCGGCACGGTGATTCGCCGCTGCAGCAGCTCCAGGAGGGCGGTTGACTCGTGGCTGTCCAGGCCGACGAAGCCGCGCACGAAGTCACCGGCCACCAGGGTGCGTTCGCCGGTCT
>NZ_LZLL01000387.1:0-15638 GCF_001669335.1 Mycobacterium sp. 1245852.3
CGTGGGCGGCCAGGCGTCCGAAGCCGACCGGGCCTTCTCGTACTCGTAGGCGGAGTCGTCGGCGATCGGTTCGAGGGATGGGCCGGCGGCCTCGACGTGTTCGACGTCGAGCGTGGTGACTCCCCAATCGAATTGCGCTGGCTCGTCTTTCGCAAGACGGGCTGAGTCGGGCGCCGGTCTACGCGGTCAGATCGCGGGTGGCCGGCCCTTCCAGCAAGGTGCCGTCGGGCGCGAACCGCGACCCGTGCAGCGGGCACTCCCACGCCTTGTCGGCGTCGTTCCAGTTCACGATCCCGCCAAGGTGCGTGCACACGGGCGAGACGCGATGCTCGGTCCCGTCGACGCGGCAGCGCGCCTCCAAATGCCATGGCGGGCCGCTCACCACGCCGCCTTCCCCGTTGACGGGGCTGCGGCGGTGAGTCCGTATCGACGGGGTGATCCAGCCCTTCGTCAGGTTGAAGCCGACCTCGAGGTTGGCCTGCAGGGCGGTCGTCAACCCGGTCAACTCGTGCGGACTCCAGCTGGCGAACGCGCGGGCCCAGTCCATCCGCCCGCCCAGGATGCGGCTCGACAGTGCCAGCGCCGCGGCGGCCCCGTTGGTCATCCCCCACTTGTTGAAACCCGTTGCGACAAAGATGGTTTCGCTGTTCGGCAGGATCGGACCCACATAGGGTAGATGGTCGATCGGGGTATAGTCCTGCGCCGACCAGAAGTGGGTCTGCACGGCGCCCGGGTAGTGCTTGCGTGCCCACGCCGACAGTTCGTCGAGCGCCTGGGACGGACTCTTCTCGCGCCCCACGGTATGACCGGCGCCGCCCACGATCAGCCGCTCCCCGTCCGCGACCGGGGCGTACCGCACCGAACGGGTCGGCGAGTCGGTGGAGATCATCATCGGGCGGGTGATGTTGCCCGGAACCTTGAAGGCCAGGCAGTAGGACCGGCTGGGCTTCACCCGAGCGAAATAACCGCCGCGATCCAGGATCGGGATGCCGGTGGCCAGCACCAGCTGGCGAGCCTGCAGTTCGACGTCCCGCTCGGCGGCGTCGTTGACCTGCACGCGGACCTGCTTGCCGCGCCAGGAGACCCGACGCACCCGGGTGTGCTCGACCAGCCGTCCGCCGCGGTCAAGCAGCTCGACGGCCAGCGAGTCGAGGAAGGGCATCGGGTCGAACTGCGCCTGGTCGGCCAGCCGCACCCCGCCGTGATACGGGAACGGCACGTCGGCGTCGTCGTCCCACACCGCCGGCAGGCCCACCGCCTGACACGCGGTCAGTTCGGCACGCGCCCGCGGGACGCCCCGCACCGACTGGGCGTAGGTGTAAGCGTCCTCGCGCTGCACGGCGACGCCGTTGGCCTCGCAGTGCGCCAGCACCCACTCCTGGCCTTCGCGGTTGCCGTCCACGTACGCGCGCGCGAGGTCCCGGCCATGCCGCGGTAGCACCTTGGAGAGCTGACTGCCTTGCAACAGGCTGATTTTGGCGGTGGTGTTCCCGGTCGCGCACGCCCCCACCGTGCGCGCCTCCAGCACCAGCACGTCCTTGCCGGCGCGGGCCAGTAGGACGGCCGTCATCAGGCCGGTGATGCCGGCGCCCACCACGATGACATCGGCGGACACCGAACCTTGGTCAAGTCGGCTGGCGGTCCAGGGCTGTTCGCTTCGTTCTGTCATCCACAAAGAGGTCACGGCTTTGCTGATACCCCCGCCCGGCCCGTGGAAACGCACCCGGCGGGCTCACGCCCGCTTCAACCGCGCTTTGGCCTCCTTCACCGACTCCGCGGCGGCTCGGCTCACCTGCCGCGCCTCGTCGTAGTCCGTTTCGGCGCGATCGAGTTCCCGTTCGGCCGCCCGCAACGCCCGCGCCGCATCGTCACGACGCCGGCGGGCGCCATCTCGTTCGGCTTGTCGCAGCGACAACGCGTCATCGGCCTCGGCCTTGACGCGTTCGGCGGTGTCGACGGCCGCGCTCAGTTTCTCGCGCCGTTCGGTTTGCGCCTTGGCGTCCTCCGACCGCTTCCGTGCCGGGGCGCCGGGGCGCTTCGCCGGTTCGCTCGGAGTCCCCGCCGGTTCCGGCGCGGCCTCGCCGAAGCCACCGAAACCCGACCACTGCTCGGGTCGGGTCAACCGGCCCAGGCGGTCCCCGATCTGCGGGTCGGCGATGGCGGCCTGCAGCGTGCTGGTGAGGTCTTCGCGCACCGCCGCCGACGGTTGCTTGAGATCGGCCTCCTCGAGCGCCTTGCGGGTGAGCTCGTCGATGAGTTTGCGTTGCTCGGCCGTCAGGTCCCGGATCCGTCCGCCATCCATCGCCGCATGCGCGGCGCGCAGTCGCTCCCCGAGGTCGGCGAGTCGCCGCCGGGTGTCCGCGTGCCGCAGCGCCAGCCGGTTGACGACCCAGGCGGCCGTCGTCGGTTTGTTGGCGGCGGAAATCCGTTTCGCCGCGGCGGTATCGCCGCGCTGTTTGGCGGCGGCGGCCAGTTTGGTGCGTTGCGCGGTGAACTCCTTCGGCGCCACCTCATAGAGGCTGTCGAGTTCGTCATCGGCCATGACGCCATGATCTCGCGCGCACGCCGGTTGCAGGCCCGGGTTACCCCGGGCGGTTTAAAAACCGCATGTCGCGGGATACCTCATCTTCAACATCGACTTCGCTGGGCAGAATTCTCAGGCCTGCGAGAACCAGAAAGCAGGGATTCGGCAGCTTCATGATGTCCAAGAACAGCGATCAGTTCGTCGGCCGGATCCTGCGGGTCAGCCGGCCTCGCCGACTCTTGCTCGCGGTCTGCGTGATCGTCGCCGCGGTGGCCGCGATATACGTTGTGTCGACCACACATTGTCTGGGCGGTCACTGCGGGCAGGGCGGCGCGCCCGCGAAAACCGCTGGGCCGGCGCAGATAACGATCACTCCCGCCCCCGACTCGCATGACGTCGACCCGGTCGCCCCGGTCACGGTCAAAGCCGAGAACGGAACCCTGACCGGTGTCGAGATGGTCAACGAGAGCGGCAAGCCGATCGAGGGCGTCATGACACCCGACAACACGGTGTGGAAGCCGACGGTCCCGCTGGGCTACGGACGCACCTACACCCTGACCGTCACCAGCAGTGGCGTCAGTGGTGTTGCGGCCAAGCAGGTTTCGTCGTTTTCCACGCTGAAGCCGTCCAATCAGACCAAGGTGTCGTTCACCGCCACGTCGGAGGCCGCGCTGCACGACGGCGGCACCTACGGCGTCGGAACGGTGATCGTGGCGCACTTCGACGAGAAGATCGCGGATCGCGCCGCCGCCGAGCGACAACTGTCGGTGACCACAAACCCGAAAGTCGAGGGATCCTGGTACTGGGTCGACGACCAGAACGCTCATTGGCGGCCCGAGCACTACTACGCGCCCGGCACGACCGTCACCGCCGAGGCGAAGATCTACGGAATAGCGTTGGGCGACGGCTTGTTCGGGCAGGACGACACCAAGGTCTCGTTTCGGATCGGCGACGCGCACGTCTCGATCGCCGATGACGCCACCCACCAGGTCAGCGTCTTCGACAACGGAAACCTGGTGCGCACGATGCCGACCAGCATGGGAATGGGCGGCGCCGAAGACGTCGGCGGTAAGACGATCTCGCTGTGGACCCCGTCCGGCGTCTACACGGTGCTGGACAAGGGCAATCCCGTCATCATGGACTCCTCGACCTTCGGCCTGCCCAAGAACTCCAGGCTCGGATATCGCGAAACCATCAACTGGGCGACCAAGATCAGCAGCGACGGCATATATCTGCACGAACTCGACGCGACGGTATGGGCCCAGGGCCACCGCGACACGTCGCATGGCTGCTTGAACCTCAACGCCGACAACGCGAAATGGTTCTTCGACTTTTCGGTACCGGGCGACGTAGTCGAGGTCCGCAACAGCGGCGGGCCACCGCTGACGCTGGCCCAAAACGGCGACTGGACGCTCAGCTGGGACGACTGGCGCAAGGGCAGCGCCCTGAAACCGACCTGAGCCCGCAGGTGATCCACCTCATTCGTCGCCTCGTGTTGTGCCCCACTTCACAATAAACTCTTGACTCGTTCCAATTAAGGCGTCATATTGGTGGCGTGTCATCGACGGCCGATTACGCGGGCAGGTTGCGGATGGCCGATCTGCGGGTCACCCGGCCCAGGGTTGCCGTGCTGGAAGCCGTGGACGCCAATCCGCACGCCGACACCGAGACGATCTTCTCGGCGGTACGGGTTGGCCTGCCCGATGTTTCGCGTCAAGCCGTGTACGACGTGCTCAATGCGCTGACCACCGTCGGTCTGGTTCGGCGCATCCAGCCCCTGGGCATGGTCGCGCGCTACGAATCGCGCGTCGGCGACAACCACCACCACGTCGTGTGCCGATCCTGCGGGATCATCGCCGACATCGACTGCGCCGTCGGTGACGCTCCCTGCCTGACGCCCTCGGACGACGACAACGTTCTCGATGGCTTCGTTCTCGACGAGGCCGAAGTCATCTACTGGGGCCTGTGTGCCGATTGCTCGACGACAGGTTCTTAGATCACAGCCCGTGATCGCAGCCCGATTCACCCACCCTCGAAAGGAATGCTGTGTCATCTGATACATCCGCCAGCCGCCCTCCCCAACCCGACGCCGGGTCGGCTAGCAACAGCGAAAGCGAAAACCCAGCAATCCCTTCACCGCAGCCCAAGTCGAGCGCCCCGCGGACCAACCAGGACTGGTGGCCCAACCAGGTCGATGTGTCGCGCCTGCACCCGCATGCTCCCCAGTCCGACCCGCTCGGCGAGGACTTCGACTACGCCGAGGAGTTCGCCAAGCTTGATGTCGAGGCGCTCAAGGCCGACATGATCAAGCTGCTGACCACCTCGCAGGACTGGTGGCCCGCCGACTACGGCCACTACGGTGGCCTGTTCATCCGGATGAGCTGGCACGCCGCCGGCACCTACCGCATCTATGACGGCCGCGGTGGCGGCGGCCAGGGCATGCAGCGCTTCGCTCCGCTCAACAGCTGGCCGGACAACGCGAGCCTGGATAAGGCGCGCAGGCTGCTGTGGCCGCTGAAGAAGAAGTACGGCAACAAGATCTCCTGGGCGGACCTGCTGCTGTTCGCCGGGAACACGGCCCTGGAATCCATGGGGTTCAAGACGTTCGGCTTCGCCTTCGGCCGCGAAGACGTCTGGGAGCCCGAGGAGATTCTCTTCGGTGAAGAGGAAGAGTGGCTGGGAACCGACAAGCGCTACTCGGGTGAACGCGACCTCGCGCAGCCCTACGGTGCCACCACCATGGGTCTGATCTACGTCAATCCGGAAGGCCCCGAAGGCAAGCCGGACCCGGTCGCGGCGGCGATCGACATCCGCGAGACCTTCGGCCGGATGGCGATGAACGACGAGGAGACGGCCGCGCTGATCGTCGGCGGCCACAGCTTCGGCAAGACGCACGGTGCCGGCGACGCCGACCTGGTCGGTCCGGAACCTGAGGCAGCCCCGATCGAACAGCAGGGGCTGGGCTGGAAGAGCTCGTTCGGCAGCGGCGTGGGCAAGGACGCCATCACCAGCGGCCTCGAGGTGGTCTGGACGCCGACGCCGACCAAGTGGGACAACTCCTTCCTGGAGACGCTGTACGGCTACGAGTGGGAGCTCACCAAGAGCCCCGCCGGGGCCTGGCAGTTCACCGCCAAGGACGGCGCGGGCGCCGGGACCATTCCGGATCCGTTCGGTGGGCCGGGGCGCGCCCCGACGATGCTGGTCACCGACATCTCGTTGCGGGAAAGCCCGATCTACCGCGACATCACGCGGCGCTGGCTGGACCACCCCGAGGAGCTGGCCGACGCCTTCGCCAAGGCGTGGTACAAGCTGCTGCACCGCGACATGGGACCGGTCACCCGCTTCCTGGGGCCGTGGATTCCCGAACCGCAGCTGTGGCAGGACCCGGTGCCGGCCGTCGACCACGCGCTGGTCGACGAGACGGACGTTGCGGACCTGAAGAGCAAGGTCCTGGCGTCCGGTCTCTCCGTTCAGCAGCTGGTCAAGACCGCCTGGTCGGCCGCGGTCAGCTACCGCAACACCGACAAGCGCGGTGGCCCGAACGGCGGGCGGCTGCGACTCGAGCCGCAGCGGAGCTGGGAGGTCAACGAGCCCTCCGAACTCGACAAGGTGTTGCCCGTGCTGGAGCGGATCCAGCAGGACTTCAACGCCTCGGCCTCCGGCGGGAAGAAGATCTCGATCGCCGACCTGATCGTGCTGGCCGGTTCCGCGGCGGTCGAGAAGGCGGCCAAGGACGCGGGCTACGAGATCTCGGTGCATTTCGCCCCCGGGCGCACCGACGCCTCGCAGGAGAGCACCGACGTGGAGTCGTTCGCCGTGCTCGAACCGCGGGCCGACGGGTTCCGCAACTACGCGCGGCCCGGCGAGAAGGCCCCGCTCGAGCAGCTCTTGTTGGACCGGGCCTACATGCTCGGTGTGACCGGTCCGGAGCTGACGGTGCTCGTCGGCGGGCTGCGCGCGCTGGGCGCCAACCACGGCGGTAGCAAGCACGGTGTGTTCACCGACCGGCCGGGCGCGTTGACGAACGACTTCTTCGTCAACCTGCTCGACATGGGCACCGAGTGGAAGGCCTCGGAGACCGCGGAGAACGTCTACGAAGGGCACGACCGGGCCTCCGGCGAGCTCAAGTGGACCGCGACCCCGAATGACCTTGTGTTCGGCTCGAACTCGGTGCTGCGCGCGCTGGCCGAGGTTTACGCCCAGGACGACAACCACGGCAAGTTCGTGGAGGACTTCGTCGCGGCGTGGGTGAAGGTCATGAACAACGACCGGTTCGACCTCAAGTAAGACCCGGTCACCGGCAAGGAACGGCACCCCGCGAGCCATGCGCTCGCGGGGTGCCGTTCCTTCATGCCGCCCTCTTTCATGGACGATGCGCCCGCGATCTCGCGACACGTAAACCACGCACACGACACGCCGCGATCGGTCGCCCTGGTTTATGTCTCGTGCGGCGGAGAAGGACTTCTAGGTCAGCGATCCAGGTCCCACTGCCCGAAATCGGCGGCGAGGACATCGTCGACGTCGACATTGATGCCGCCCAGCAGCGGGCCCGGATTTCCCGGGCTGTTGACGACCGTTTGGTAGAGCACAGCGGCGGGTTCGCGCTCGCCGTGCGACCACGACCTGGTCTGCCACGCCCACTGGTGCCCGGCGCTGGTGGACGGCCCGATCACCCCGTCCCTGATGGCCCACCCGCACGCCCGGGCATGCCCGTAGATGCCGGTGCGACCCACACCCAGCACCGAGTTGATGCCTCGAAACCATTGGACGGCAACGCTATTCCACGTGTTGGCGTCGATGTCATCGTCGACGCTGAAAAAGATCGGGGCCGAGTTCGGGCCGCCGGCCGCCGAGTGCAGCTGCATGGCCGTGTGGGCGTCCGCGACGCCGCCGTCATAGCCGCGGGTGAGATCCGACGGGTCCGGCCAACCGGGCTTGCCGTATTGGAAGTTGCTGACGATATGCAGGCCCGCCGCGCGCAGCGCATCGGCGTACTCCCGGGTCAGCGGCTTGGCTTCGAAGTTGGCGCCCGGCCGCGACTGCGACACGTAGTTCACCACGCCGTCATAGCCCGCCGACTTGATCTCCTCCGGTGCGATCCTGCGCTCGGCGAAATCGATCAGCCTCATGCCGGCCGCCGAGGCTTTCGGGGCGGCGGGGCTTGCCGCCACCGCGCCCAGGCTGAGCAGGGCCGGCGCCACGACATAGGCGCCGGCGTATTTGAGGACCTCGCGCCTCGACGGCGACCACCGATCGCCGCGTCCACCCGGTCCGGCCGAATCCCGCACCGCGCGATGGTAACAAAAGGCACGGGCCTTCCTCAGAGCGATCTTCGCCGGTCAGCGCCGCTGGGCCGAGGCGCCTCGCGTGCGGAACCGACCGGTCGGAAAGCGGGCGGACACCGGCCAGTGGCATGATCTTTGCGTGTCGGACATCCCGGGGGCCGCCTGCGCGGGGGACGGTGGGTTTCCGGCTCGTTGCGCACGATTAGGTGATCGAACTATAGTCTGGACACATGTCCAGTTTGCTGTCGCGGAGTTCGGGAGTCCGTTGACCGCGATGTATTCGGCGCCATTCCGCGGTCATTTTCCAGCAAAGAAGAGTTGAGTATGCGAATTGCCCTGCTGTCCTACCGTAGTAAGACCCATTGCGGCGGACAGGGCGTCTACGTGCGCCATCTCAGCCACGGCCTGGTGGAGCTCGGCCACGACGTCGAGGTGTTCTCCGGCCAGCCGTATCCCGACCTGCTCGACCCGCGGGTCCGGCTCACCGAAGTGCCCAGCCTCGACCTGTACCGGGAACCCGACCCGTTCCGGGTGCCGCGGCCCAGCGAGATTCGCGACTCGATCGACCTGCGGGAATTGCTCACCACATGGACCGCGGGCTTTCCCGAACCGCGGACGTTCACGATGCGGGCCGCGCGGTTACTTGCCCAGCGCACAGCCGATTTCGACGTCGTCCACGACAACCAGAGCCTGGGCACCGGATTGCTGCGCATCGCCGAGGCGGGACTTCCCGTGGTGGCCACCGTGCACCACCCGATCACCCGCGACCGGGTGCTGGATCTGGCGGCAGCGCGATGGTGGCGAAAACCGTTGGTGCGCCGCTGGTATGGGTTCTTGGACATGCAGCAGGAGGTCGCCCGCCACATCCCCGACCTGTTGACGGTCTCCTCGTCGTCCGCGTCCGACATCATCGCCGACTTCGGCGTCGCGCCCGACCAACTTCACGTGGTGCCGCTGGGCGTGAACACCGAACTGTTCAAACCGGGATCGGGCCCCCGCGAGCCCGGCCGCATCATCGCGATCGCCAGTGCCGATACCCCGCTCAAGGGCGTCCGCACCCTGCTGCAAGCGGTCGCCCGGCTGCGCACCGTGCGTGATCTCGAGCTGCGGCTGGTTGCCAAGGTGGAACCCAACGGTCCGACCCACAAACTCATCGCCGAACTCGGGATCTCCGACATCGTGCACATCACCAGCGGGCTGTCCGACGCCGAGCTGGCCGCCCTGTTCGCCTCCGCGGAGGTCGCCTGCATTCCGTCGCTCTACGAAGGCTTTTCGCTCCCAGCCGTGGAAGCCATGGCCAGCGGCACCCCGATCGTCGCCAGCCGGGTCGGTGCCCTGCCGGAAGTCCTCGGGACCGACGGTGCTTGCGCCGAACTGGTGCCGCCCGCCGACGTCGATGCGCTGACCCACGCGCTCGGTGAACTGCTGGACTCACCGGAAAAGCGCCGCAGCCTCGGGAAGGCGGGACGAACCCGCGCCGTCAACGTCTTCAGCTGGGAAGCCGTGGCCGCGCAAACCGTTCGGGTCTACGAGCGGGCGATCGCACGCAACGCGCAGAGCGAAGCGCCATGCTGACAGTCGATTTCGACCGGCTGGGGATCGGACCGTCGAGCAAGGTCATCGACGTGGGTTGCGGAGCCGGCCGGCACGCGTTCGAAGCGTATCGCCGCGGCGCCGACGTCGTGGCCTTCGATCGCGACGAGGCCGAATTGCGTTCGGTGGACACCATTTTGCGCGCGATGGCCGAAGCCGGCGAGGCGCCCGCCGGTGCCTCGGCGAAGGTGGTCGTCGGTGATGCGCTGAAGTTGCCCTACGCCGACGAGACGTTCGACTGCGTCATCGCTTCGGAGATCCTGGAGCACATTCCCGACGACGACGTGGCGATCGCCGAGCTGATCAGAGTGCTCAAAGCCGGTGGCACGCTGGCGGTCAGCGTCCCACGGTGGCTGCCCGAGCGCCTGTGCTGGTTGCTGTCCGACGAGTACCACGCCAACGAGGGTGGCCACGTACGCATCTACCGGGCCAGCGAGCTGCGCGGCAAGATCGCCCGCGACGGAATGGCACTGACCCACACCCATCACGCCCATGCGCTGCACTCCCCCTTCTGGTGGCTCAAATGCGCTGTGGGAGTGGAGAACACCGACCACCCCGCGGTGACCGCCTACCACAAGCTCCTGGTTTGGGACCTGATGCAGCGGCCCAAGATCACCCAGCTGGCGGAGTCGCTGCTCAACCCGCTGGTGGGCAAAAGCGTAGCGATGTACTTCGTCAAGCCGCAGGAGGCGAAAAGCCAGGCGACTGAGGGGTATTCAGTTGCATCGGTCTAGTGTGCCAGCCGTTGCGGGGGTGTTGACTCCCGAGCAGTGCCGCCAGACCGCGCTTTCCATCGCCGCCGCACAGGAATCGACTGGTGCCATCCCCTGGTTCGAGGGCGGGCACACCGATCCGTGGGACCACATCGAGTGCGCGATGGCGCTGACCACCGCCGGAATGCTGGAGCCGGCGCGCGCCGCGTTCGACTGGAGCCGGCGCACCCAGCGCTCGGATGGATCCTGGCCAATCCAATTCCGGTCGGGGGTCATCGAAGACGCCAACAGCGACAGCAATTTCTGCGCCTACATCGGCGCCGGGGTGTGGCACCACGTGCTGGTCACCGGCGACGAGTCATTCGCGGCGGAAATGTGGCCGGTGGTGCACAAAGCGATCGACTTCGTCATCGACATGCAGGTCGGTTACGGCGAGATCGGTTGGGCCCGAAGCGAAGCCGGTGTGTTGCCGGAGGCCCTGCTGACAGGGTGCTCGAGCATCTACCACAGCATCCGCTGTGCGCTTGCCCTGGCCGCGTTGGTCGGCGACCCGCAGCCGGAGTGGGAGTTGGCGCTCGGCCGTCTGGGGCACGCTATCTCCGCGCATCCCGAGGCGTTCACCGAAAAGGACCGCTACTCGATGGACTGGTACTACCCCATCCTCGGTAGCGCCTTGCGTGGCCCGGCGGCGGTCGCGCGCATCAAGCAGCGTTGGGATGCCTTCGTGGTCGACGGCCTGGGCATCCGGTGCGTCGGCGACCGCCCGTGGGTGACGGGCGCCGAAACATGCGAGCTGGTGATGGCGCTGGACGCGATCGGACAGCACTCCGACGCCTACCGTCAGTTCGCCGCGATGCAGCATCTGCGCGAGGATGACGGATCTTATTGGACGGGACTGGTTTTCGCCGACGGCAAACGGTGGCCGGAAGAGCGCACCACCTGGACGGGCGCGGCCGTGATCTTGGCGGCGGACGCCCTGTCGAACACCACCGCCGGTGCGGGCATCTTTCGCGGCGACGAGCTGCCACCGGGTTTGCAGACCGACTTCGACTGCGAATGCGTGGTCACCGGCCCCGGCCGGTAAGCCACGGGCTGGCTAGACCCGCTCCCCCGGCTGACCGCTGACTCGTTCGAGCAGCCGCAACGATCCGGTGGCCGATACCTCCCGGAACTGTCCGGAATCGAGTGCGCGGCAGTAGATGTAGTAGGGCGGGCGCCCGCCGTCCTTCGGGTCGGGAAATACGTCGTGGATGACCAGCGCCCCGCCGGGGGCGACCCACTTGGCCCAGCCGTCGAAGTCCTGGTTCGCGGCGGCTTCGCTGTGGCCGCCGTCGATGAACAGGAACTGCAGCGGCGCCCGCCACGCCCGTGCCACCAGCGGCGACTTGCCGACGATCGCGACGACGTGTTCGTCCAACCGGGCGGTGTCGAGCGCCCGGCGAAACGTCGGCAGCGTGTCGAACAGGCCGGTCACCTCGTCCACCATCGACGCGTCGTGATACTCCCACCCGGCCTGGTGCTCCTCGGACCCGTGGTGGTGGTCGACCGTGTAGAGCACGCTGCCGGTTTGTTGGGCGGCCGCACCCAGCAGCAGGGTGGATTTGCCGCAGTAGGTGCCGATCTCGACGCCCAGACCGCCGCCGAGATACCGCAGCGCAGCGTCGTACAGCGCGCGCCCCTCGTCGGCCGGCATGAAACCTTGTACCTGCTCGGCCAGCGCGAACAAGCGCTCGGGCGCACTCGCGTCGACGTGACTCATCAGCTGAACCTATCGCCTCGATCGCCGCTGCCGACACCGTGGTCGCTGTTCGCGCTCAGCGATCACCGGAGCTCTGTTGACCGGGTGTGCGGCGGCCAGAGCGCCTTCGCCTTACCATCATGGACGTGCGCGCCTTGCTTATCCGCAAATTTGCTGGTGTCGGACTCGCCGCGGTCATGGCCGCGGCCGCCGCGTTGCTGCCCGCCACGGTGCTGCCGCCCGGGGCCCCGGGGGCGGCGCCACCGGCCGCGGCCGCGAACTGCCCGCCGGTACAGGTCGTGTTCGCCCGGGGGCGCAACGAATCGCCGGGGCCGGGTGTGCTGGGCAACGCGTTCATCAGCGCCCTGCGGTCCAAGGTGAACAGGACCGTGGGCGTGTACGCCGTGCAATATCCCGCCGACACCGAGGTCGCCCAGGGCGCCAACGACATGAGCCACCACATCCAGGACATGGTCAACAGCTGCCCAGACACCAGGTTGGTGCTGGGCGGTTATTCGCTGGGCGCGGCGGTCACCGACGTTGTGCTGGCGGCGCCCATCGGCGCGTTCGGTTTCGACAGCCCGCTGCCGCCGGGCATCGATCAGCACGTCGCCGCCGTCGCCCTGTTCGGCAATGGCAGCCAATGGGTGGGTCCGATCACCAACTTCAGTCCCGTCTACAACGACCGGACCATCGAGTTGTGCCACGGTGCCGATCCCATCTGCAACCCCGCCGACCCGAACACGTGGAAGGAAAACTGGCCGCAGCACCTCGCCGGGGCCTACATCGACGCGGGCATGGCCAATCAGGCCGCCGACTTCGTCGCCAGCAAGCTCTGAGTCAGGCGGCCGCCGCTTGCGTTTAGCCCGGCACAGACGGGTACTAGGAACTCCAGGTGCGCGCGGAGGGACTAGCCATTGCCGGATGACCAGATCGTCGACCTCAGATCCGCGCTGGCGCGACTGGCGCGCCACGACAAGCAGCTGATCGAGACCGACCATCCGATCGACCCGATCGGGGAACTCGCCGGCGTCTACCGCCGCATCGGCGCCGGCGGCACCGTCGAACGACCGACGCGCATCGGACCGGCCATGATCTTCAACAACGTGACCGGCTTTCCGGGCTGGCGGGTGCTGGTCGGGTTGATGGCCAGCCGCAAACGCGTCGGCATCCTGCTCGAGTCGCCGGCCGACCGGCTTACCCAACGCATGGCCGATGCCTACGAAAACGCCTTGGGCCCAGCGGATTTCACTGGTGACAATGCGCCCTGCCAAGAGGTGGTCCATCGCGCCGATCACCCGGACTTCGATCTGCGTACCCTGCTGCCCGCGCCCACCAACACCGACCTGGACGCGGGGCCGTACTTCTGCCTGGGTTTGGTGCTGGGCAGCGACCCCGAACTGGGCACCGATGTCACCATCCACCGGCTGTGCGTGCAGGGCCGTGACGAGATGACGATCTTCTTCGCACCCGGCCGCCACATCGACGCCTTCCGGCAACGCGCCGAGGCCGACGGACGCAAGTTCGAGATCACGGTCAACATGGGCCTGGACCCGGCGATCCCGCTGGGCGCCACGTTCGAGGCGCCCACCACCCCGCTCGGCTACGACGAGCTCGCCATCGCCGGCGGCTTGCGCGGCAAACCCGTCGAACTGGTCAAGGGCGTCACGGTCGACCAGAAGGCGATCGCCACGGCCGAGGTCGTCATCGAGGGCTACATCATCCCCGGCGAACGGCAGGCCGAAGACCAGAACACCCACACCGGACACGCCATGCCGGAGTTCCCCGGCTATGACGGCCCGGCCAACCCGGCCTTGCCGGTGATCAAGGTGACCGCGGTGACCACCCGCACCGATCCGATTCTGCAGACCCTGGTGGGCCCCGGCGAGGAGCACGTCAGCCTCGCCGGAATCCCCACGGAGGCCAGCATTTTCCACGCCCTGCACGCCGCCATGCCCGGCTTCGTCACCGACGTCTACTCCCACAGCGCCGGCGGCGGTAAGTTCCTGGCCGTCCTCAAGTGCAACAAGACCAAGGCCTTCGACGACGGCCGCGCGCGCCAAGCCGCGCTGGTGGCGTTGGGCGTCTATTCGGAACTGAAGAACGTCATCCTGGTCGACGGCGACGTCGACATCTTCGACAGCGACGACGTGCTGTGGGCGATGCAGACCCGGATGCAGGGCAACCGCGACATCGTCACCATCCCCGGGGTGGCCGGTCATGTTCTGGACCCGACCCAGCAGCCCGAGTACGACCCGACGCTGCCGGCCAAGGGCACCACGTGCAAAACGATTTTCGACGCCACCGCACCGTTTCGCATGCAAGCCCAGTTCGAACGGGCGCACTTCCGCGATGTCGACCCCCGCCCGTATGCCCCCGATCTGGACTTGGAGTATCCGTGATGACCCAGCCGAACCAGCCCGACCGCGTCATCGTGGGCATCACCGGAGCCACCGGAATCGTCTACGGCGTGCGGGCGCTCGATGTGCTGCGCAGCGTCGGCATCGAAACCCACCTCATCGTCACCCGTGCCGGGCACCTGACCCGCGCCTACGAAACCGATCTCACCCGGGAGCAGATCGAGGCCCGCGCCGACCACGTGTACAGCGTCACCGACGTCGGCGCCCCCATGGCGTCGGGTTCCTTCCTGACGCGGGGCATGCTGATCGCGCCCGCATCGATGCGCAGCGTGGGCGAGATCGCCAACGGCGTGTCCAGCTCACTGCTGTCCCGGGCCGCCGACGTCGTCCTCAAGGAGCGTCGCCGCCTGGTGCTCATGGTGCGCGAGGCGCCGCTGAACCTGATCCACCTGCGCAACATGGCGACGATCAGCGAAGCCGGCGGCACCATCTTCCCGCCGGTGCCGGCCTTCTACTTCCGGCCCACCAGCCTCGAGGACATCGTCGATCACTCCGTCGGCCGGGCCCTGGACCAATTCGGCATCCACACCGACGTCTTCCCGCGCTGGGACGACGACCTGCGCCGGACCGTGATGCAACACGAGATGCAACACGAAACGCCGGAAGCGCCGGAAGCGCAGGAAGCACCGGAAGTGCCGACGGGCCACGCCTAACGCAGGTTGGTCGGGTTGAGGTCGTCGGGCATCTGCTGGCCGGCGTCCTCGTAGGCCTTCTTGATCGCGGCCATCGCCGGCGCGCCGTAGTCGCGCTTCTTCGCGACCACCATGTCGTAGCTGGCGCGCAGCGAATCCAGCTGGCCGCGGAATTCGGGAATCACGTGGCGGCCCATCAATTCGTAGCTGCGCAGCGTGGCCTCGCGGTCCGCCCAATCCCCGGCCAGCACCAAAAAGCCCCCGAACCCGCCGGTGATGTTCTGCAACCGGTGCAGGGCCTCGATCATGTCGTCGGGTGTGCCCACGATGGCGGCGTCCTCCTCGATCTCCTGCTCGAGCGTGTAGTCGTTCTTCAGCCCGGCGACCCGTTTGAAGTATCCGACGCGTTCGGCCTCGCGCCCCTCGATCACCTCGGCCTTGGCCTGTTCGCGGGTGGGCGCGAGATGGGCACGGATCACCAGGCGCCATTCGTCGCGGCGCAGCTGCTTGCCGCTTTCGGCGGCGGCCTTCTCGCCGAGCGCCCAGTGCGCCGCCAGGTCCTTCTTGCCGCCGATCAGCCCGGCGCCCAGCGATAACACCCCCACGCCGTGCGTGCCCGCGGCCGTCATGCCCGACGGCGAGGTGCTGGACGCGACGGCGATCGGCATCGACCCGTTGACCGGAAGCAGCTGCAGCCGAGCCTCATTCAGGGTGAACCAGTCGCTGTGATGGG
>NZ_LZLL01000388.1:0-786 GCF_001669335.1 Mycobacterium sp. 1245852.3
ACGTGGTGCTCATCTGGCTGACGGTGACCGGCTGAATGCCGGCCCGCCGGCACCTTTACTTCGCATACGGGTCGAACCTATGCGTCCGTCAGATGGCGCAGCGCTGCCCCGACGCCGCGGATCCGCGGCCGGCGGTGCTGGCCGACCACGACTGGCTGATCAACCAGCGCGGCGTGGCCACCGTCGAACCGCTCGCCGGTAACCAGGTTTACGGGGTGGTCTGGCAGATCTCCGACGGTGACTTGGCGACGTTGGACAGCGCCGAGGGTGTGCCGGTGCGCTACCGGCGCGACGAAATGACCGTGCACACCGACGACGGACCGGCGCCGGCCTGGGTGTACATCGACCACCGGGTGACGCCGGGCCCACCGCGGCCGGGCTACCTACCCAAGATCATCGACGGCGCCACCCAGCACGGGTTGCCGCAACGCTGGGTCGACTTCTTGCGCCGCTGGGATCCGGCCGGCTGGCCCCGCCCGAAATCGTCGACGTCCGGGGCTGGGCCGCAATCGTTTTCGGCGTTACTGAGCGAGCCCGGCGTGACGGAGAGCAGCCAATTGCGTTCGCGTTTCGGCTTTTTGGCGATCCACGGCGGTGGGCTGGAAGAGATGACGGACGTGATCGCCGAACGCGCCGCCGAGGAGGCCGGTGCGTCGGTGTATGTGGTGCGCCATCCCGATCGCTACCCGCACCACCTGGCGTCGGCGCTGTTCGACCCGTATGCGAAGTAAAGGTGCCGGCGGGCCGGCATTCAGCCGGTCACCGTCAGCCAGATGAGCACCACGT
>NZ_LZLL01000389.1:0-8434 GCF_001669335.1 Mycobacterium sp. 1245852.3
GCCCCGGCTTTCGCGTTCGCGCGGCGCGCACGCACCTGAGGAGGAACAAGATGACGGCTCATCGCGTGGTGGTGTGGGCGACAGGAGGCATCGGCTCGATCGCCATCCGCGCCATTTCGCGGCGCCCCAATCTGGACCTGGTCGGCGTGTGGGTGCACTCGGAGGACAAGGTCGGCAAGGATGCCGGTGAACTGGCCGGCGGTGAGCCGATCGGGCTGAGGGCCACCAACGACGCCGACGCGCTGATCGCGGCCAAACCCGACTGCGTCATCTATGCGGCCAGCGGGCCGGAGCGCGACGCGTTGGCCATCCCCGATTACGTCAAGCTGCTCGAAGCCGGGATCAACGTCGTGACCACGAGTACCACGCGGTTGGTCAACCCGCATGCCTACGAGCCCGCCGAATGGCGCGACCAGCTGGTCGCCGCGGCCAAGCAGGGCCAGGTGTCGCTGTACGCGTCGGGAATCGAGCCGGGTTTCGCCGCTGACTATCTGCCGCTGGTGCTGTCCACGCAGTCCAAGAACATCCGCCGGATCACGGCCAGCGAGGTCGCGTTGAACGACCACTACCCGGTCGCCGACGTGATGATGGATGGGATGGGCTTTGGCCGGCCGCTCGAGTTCGAGCCGATGCTCAAGACCCCCGGCTTCATCGAATTAGCTTGGCAAGCACCGATTTACCTCATGGCGGCGGGACTCGGTGTCGAGGTGGAGGAGATACGCGGTTCGCTCGACCGTGAGCTGACGGACCGGGACATCGAGGTCGCCTTCGGCACGATAAGAGCGGGCACCTGCGGCGCGGTGCGCACGCGCGCCGCGGGGGTGGTCAACGGCCGCGAGGCCATCGTGATCGAGCACGTCATCCGGATGGCCCGCGCCGTCGCCCCCGCCTGGCCGGCGTCGGCCTGCGACGCCACCTATCGGGTCGACATCGAGGGAGATCCCGACATCCACTGCGAGCTGACGCTGGGCGATACCGAAGGACACGGGGCCGGGCGGGCCGCCATGGCGGCCACGGCCATGCGCGTGGTCAACGCGATCCCGTATGTCGTCGAGGCGCCGCCGGGGCTGCTGAGCTCGCTGGACATTCCCATGGCGCTGCCGCTTTACGCCTTCGACTGAAGGTGTAACGTGCATCACCAAGATTAGGCCACCTAGGAGTTTGCCGTGTACACACTGCGCTTCGACATGCGCGATCCCGAATGGGCTGCGCCCCCAACCGATCTGTACGCCGCGGCTCCCGAGATGTCCGCGTGGGCCGAGGAGCACGGTGGTCTGGCGGCCGTCCTGTGTGAGCATCACGGGTCCGACGACGGCTACCTGCCGTCACCGTTCCTGCTGGCCTCGGCGGTGGCGGCGCGAACCCAGCGCCTGGCGCTGAGCCTCATTTTGATCCTCCCGTTCTACGAAACGGTCCGCCTCGCCGAGGACATGGCGGTGCTCGACATCATCAGCAACGGGCGGGCGTCGTACATCCTGGCCCTGGGCTACCGGCCCGAGGAGTTCGAGCACTTCGGCGTGCCGATCAAGAAGCGCGGTCGCCTCTGCGACGAGAAACTCGCGCTGCTGCGGCGACTGCTCGCCGGTGAAACCGTCGTCGAGGACGGGCGGTCGATCACCGTGACGCCTCGGCCGCTGACGCCCGGCGGGCCGGGACTGATGTGGGGTGGCGGAACGGTCGCGGCGGCCCGCCGGGCCGGCAGATACGGACTGGGCATGCTGGGCAACGCCAACGCGCCGGGCATGCGCGAGGCCTACGAGGAGGCCTGTCGCGAGCACGGTCATCAGCCCGGACCGACGATGTTTCCCGACCGCAACACGCCTTCGGTGGTGTTCGTCGCAGACGACGTCGATCAGGCATGGAAAGAGATCGGCGAGCATCTGCTGCACGACGTGCGAACGTATGCCGCGTGGAATCCCGGGGACGAGACGACGGCCGGCTTTTCGCACGTCAACACCATCGACGAGCTGCGTGAGACACCGACGTCGCACGTGATCATCTCTGTGCCCGAAGCGATTTCGCGCGTCAAGGCCGGTCAGGTGCTCAACCTGTCGCCACTGTGCGGCGGGCTGCCGCCGGACATCGCGTGGCCGTATCTGAAGCGGGTGGGCGAGGTCGTGCTGCCCGAGGCCCTCGGCTGACCCCTACTCCTCGCCGAACCGGTCGACGAGGTGTGAGTTGACTCCGTCGGGGTCGAGCCGCCGCGCCACCAGGTAACCCGCGCCCACCCAGGCGCGGCGCGACCAGTTACCGAACGACACCCGCGTTCCCGGGGCGCCGGATGCGGCCGGCATCATCTTGACCCGTTCGAGCGCCTCCTTCACGCCGCGCGGGCTCAACGGGTGGGCGTCGGCCAGCGCCCGCAGCAGCGTGTGCGCGACGTCCCGATTGACCACCGGCACACACCATTCCGGTCGCCGGCCGTAGGCCTCGTGGTACTCGTCCAGGAAGTTCTGCCCGACCGTGTTGCCTTCGTCGTACTGGTCGACCCCGGTCCAACCCATGAACGCATTCCACATGATGGGGTTGAGCCAGGCGTTCTGGAAGGCGGTACCGCAAAACCGGGGCGGATCCCAGCCCAGCGCCTCGAGCGCCGGGTTGACGAACACGATCCCGAAGCCGAACCCGCAGTGCACGATCGCCTGCGCCTTCGCGTCGTGCAGCGCCTGGACCGCGGCCGTCACGTCCCCGGCGGTCTGGGCGATCGACGCCTCGGCCACGATGCGAATGTTCTTGCGCTTGCACGCATCCCGGAAGTTCTTCAGATATGCCTCGCCGACCAGGGACTGCTCCACGAGCACGCCGACCTCGGTGTGACCGCCCTTGGTGAGCAGGCCGGACCAGAAGATCGGCTCGTCGGTGTGCGAGCCCATCGGGTAGGCGAAGAACCACTCGCCGAGCGCGGCGTCGGACCCGGTCACGCTGATGCACGGGACCTTGAAGCGCTCCTCGATGGCCTCTCGGGTCGGGATCGCGTTGTCCCCGATATTGGGCCCGAAGATCGCCAGGCAACCCGCGTCGCACAACTCGCCGTAGGCGTCGATGACCGCTTTGACCGATCCCTTGGGCAGACCCTCCACTTCTCGGTAGATGATCTCGATCGGTCGATCGATCAGCCCTTGCTCGACGCCCTTCTTGAAGACCAGGTCGAACGGTTGCGTCAGGTCCTCGAAATAGGTCTTTGGAAAGCCCTCGGGCAAGCGGAAGTCCATCAAATAGCCGATTTTGATCGGCTCCGCGGTGCTCTCGTAACCCATGTGATCGCTGCCTTATTTGGGTTGGTTGGGGACGCCCGGGTACAGCTGCTCGGTCGGCCCCGCGGTGACGTAGCCGCCGAGCTTCGTAATGAGGTGCGGCGCAAACACCGCCCCGTAGACCAGGTGTCCGACGACGATGACGGCCAGGATCGTGAGCACCGCTGACTGGCCACGGCTCTTCGCCCTCTTATCCGCCCACATGTCGATGACGTTTCGTCCTTGCGCATCGGTGCGCCCGAGCAGATACGTGAACAGCATCATCTGGATGCCCATGGCCAGCGAGTCGTAGAGCGGGTACTGGTGCTTGGTCCCCTCGAAGATCGCTAGGCCGGGAATCACGTACCCGTAATAGAAGTTGCCGAGGTGCGCGCCGGTGAAGGCGTTGAAAAACAATGCCCAGCAGATACCGACGACCAGGCCGACCACAAGCAGGGTAATCGGCCTGCGCCAGTTGAACTTTGCGCTCAGCCACCGTCCGAGGGCGGCCCCGGTCACCGCAGGAATGATGAAGTAGGAGACGTAACCGATCGGCACCGCTGATGGCAACCCGCCCCACGTCACGTTCAACGGCCACCAGGACGGCATGCGCGGCAGCGCGGGTGGAAACTGTGCATACATCGCCCAGTCGTAGGGTGACTCGATCCAGGAGAACGAGATCGCCGAAATGCCGAGAAGCAACAGCGGGTGGATGCGACGGCGCCGGTAGCTCAGGTAGATCCCCGCGATCAGGAACGCGATGCTCGCGATGTAGGAAAAGTACTGGGCCCCGGCCATCGCGGGCGTCATCTGGGTGTTCACCGGCGACCCTCGTCGCTCGGCGCGCGCCGCGCCTCGGGGTCGAAGCGCAGCACCAGGCCGAATATCAGAACGATCAGTCCGAACAGCGTGCCGAGCATGATGACAGCGCCCATGGTGTCACCCTTCCGATGGTTTCGCTTTAAGGTAGTGGATACTATCCTATCGAGATAGTGGATACTATCCCGAAGGCCCTTCGAGGAGTGGACATCGGTGCCCCAGCGAGCAATTAAGCACCCGTCGCCGGCCACGGTGGCGCGTCGCCCCCGTGGCGAGCCGCGCCGGCTACTGCTCGACGCCGCTCGGGAGCTCTTCGCCGGCCAGGACTATCGCAGCACCACGACACGTGAGATCGCCCAGGCCGCCGGCGTCACCGAACACCTGCTGTTCCGCAACTTCGGTTCGAAGGCCGCGTTGTTCCGCGAGGCGCTCGTCGTCCCCTTCGTGAACTTCGTCGACGAATTCGGCCAGACCTGGCAGTCGGTGGTTCCCGAGGAGACCGACGAGCAGGAACTGACCCGGCTGTTCGTCTCGAAGCTCTACGACGTGTTCGTCGAACATCAGGGTCTGCTGTTGACGCTGATGGCCGCCGACAGTCTCAGCGACGACGAGAAGGTCGACGCCGGCATCGCCGAGATCCGCCGGGCGGTCACGGTGCTGGGCCAAATCAGCGTGGAAGGCATGCAATTACGGGGATTGCGGTCCGATCACCCCGACCTGCCGGCGCACTCGACCGTGTCGATGATCGCCGGCATGGCTGCTTTGCGTTCGACCTACTTCGGAAACAATCCACCGCCGCGGGAGGTGATCGTTGAGGAACTCGTCCAAGCACTCTTACATGGCTTCTTGCACCGCAACGACTGAGATAGGGATCCGACAATGACAAGCCCCAGCGCCGTCGAGTTGTACTACGACCCGTTCGATGTCGAGATCGACGACAACCCGTACCCGGTGTGGAAGCGGATGCGCGAAGAAGCCCCGCTGTACTACAACGAGAAGTACAACTTCTATGCGCTGAGCCGGTACGACGACGTGGTGCGTGAACTGCCGAACTGGGAGACCTACCGGTCCGGCCGCGGCACCACCGCCGACATCCTGTTCGCGAATATCGAAGTGCCGCCGGGCATTCTGCTGTTCGAAGATCCTCCGCTGCACGATCTGCACCGCAAACTGCTGTCTCGCGTCTTCACGCCCCGGCGCATGCTGGCCGTAGAGGATCTGGTGCGCGGCTTCTGTGTCCGCGAACTGGACCCGCTGGTCGGACAGGGCGGTTTCGATTTCATCGCCGATCTCGGTGCGATGATGCCGATGCGGACCATCGGATATCTCTTGGGCATTCCCGAGGCCGATCAGGAAAAGATCCGCGACCGCAGCGTCGCCAACATCGAACTGTCCAGGGATAGCGACCCGGCCGCGGTCGATGCCAATGTGTTCGCGAATTCCATTGCCTTGTTTGCCGAATACATCGAATGGCGGGCCGATCATCCCTCCGACGACCTGATGACGGAGTTGCTGCGGGCCGAGATCGACGAGCCGGACGGGACGCGGCGCCCGCTGTCGCGGACGGAGGTGCTGTCCTACACCGCGATGATCGCCGGTGCCGGCAACGAAACCACCGCCCGCCTCATCGGTTTCATGGGCCAACTGTTGTCGGATCACCCGGATCAACGCCGCGAACTCGTTGCGGACCCGTCGCTGATCCCCGGGGCGATCGAGGAGACGCTGCGGTACGAGCCGCCGTCACCGGTGCAGGCCCGTTACGTCGCGCGCGATGCCGAGCACTATGGGCGCGTGGTTCCGGAGGGGTCGTTCATGCTGCTGCTGAACGCGTCGGCCAACCGCGACGAAAGCCACTTCCCGGATGCCGATCGCTACGACATCCACCGCCGCGGAAGCCATCTCAGCTTCGGGCAGGGCCTGCATTTCTGCCTGGGTTCGGCGCTGGCGCGGCTGGAAGCGCGGGTGGCCTTCGAGGAAGTGCTGAAGCGTTGGCCGGACTGGGAAGTCGACTACGCGAACGCCCAGCGGGCGCACACCGCGAGCGTGCGCGGGTGGGCGCGCCTACCCGTCGTCACGCCATAGACCGGGCCTTTTCGTCGCCGAGTGTGAAGTTAGTTTCACCCTCGGCGACGAGCGTGAAGTTAGTTTCACGTTCGGCGAGCTAGGAGCCGCTGTGGTCCACCAAGACCGCGCCGTCGGGCTGGTTTCCCAAGGTCTGCAACGAAATATCGTCGCCTTGGGCGGTGAGGCGCACGATCTCGGCCAGTTGCCCCGGTGCGTCGCACTGCAGATAGTGGTCGGCGCCCGGAATCACCCAGTAGCGGTTGCGGCCCGGCTTGTTCCTTAGATACGTCTGCCAGACGTGGTTGGGGACCCGCAACGGTGCCACGTTGTCGTGGACGCCCCAAATCACCGTCGTGTTGACGTCGCTCGTGGAAAGCGCTTCCAGCCAACCCGTTTCGTCGGCGGCGCGCTCGTGCAGATACTGGATGGTGTCGGGCAGCACCCGGATTCCGTCATTGTGCGCAAAGCTTTTCGCCAGGGCGGCGATCTCCGGGTCTTCCAGCGTGCGTCGCGGCATGAACGTGCTCGCGCCCATGCCGGCCGCCAGCATCTCGGGCGTCGTCGCCGCCGCGGTGGCGCGCGCGGTCGCGGGGTCGAGCAGCGCGGTCTGGAATGCGGTGAGGTTGGCCAACGGAAGGTAGATGTTGGCGTTGGTCAAGATCAGGTCGACGGGTGCGGCCGACGGGTCCAGGGCGGCCAGCATGCTCACCGCGATCATGCCGACGCTGCTACCGCGGTCATGGGTCAGCATGCGGTATTCGGTGAGTCCCCACACTTGCGTGATCACATGGACGAGCAGGCGCGCGTCGTCGTAGAGCGAGTACGTGTAGGGCTCGGGTGGTTTGTCGGAAAGTCCGTAGCCGGGAAAGTCCAGCAGGTAGATGTCGAACTCCGCGCTCAGTTCACCCGCCAGTGCGAAATAGTCGATGCTGCTGGTCGGAAAGCCGTGCACCAACACCAATGCGGGCGCGCCGACGGTGCCGCACCGGCGGGTGAACACCGCGACCTCTGCGCCGTCGTTAGCCGCGGTCGTCGAGCGCCACCGCAGCTCGGTGCCGCCGTCTTGCCACTGCGCAAAGATGTCCAAGCTGTCAGCATCGCAGAGGCCGTCGTGGCAGACAACTATCTGCCTACGGGCACGTCACGTGAATGCCGAACGTGACGTCCCGCAAACCACTTTGGCCGGGTGTGGTCGCCTGGCCGGTCCCGGTCACCGTATAACTCTTGCCGTCCTTGGTCGCTTGCACCTGAGTCGGCGATTTCGTTCCCTGGTAAGGCAATTGGTACTGGCCGTTGTCCAGCTTGAGCGAAATGGCGAAGCCGTCGACGGTAGGTGGTTGCTCGTCGGACACGGCCAGCGACACCGATGCGGCATCGTCGTGCACGCCGATCCGGGTGGTCAGGTCGCCCGATTCCGGGGGAGACGCACTCGGTTGGGCCGCCGATCGCGTGCAGTCCACGGCGGCGATCATCGTGTGCTTGTTCCCGTCGATCATGACGGTGGTGCTCGCCAACGCCGGGCCCGAGCTCGGGGCGGCGGCCGGGTGATCCCCCTTGGATGAGCACGCCGGCAGGCCGGCCGCCAACGCCACCAGGCCGAGGGCGACAGCCGCGGGCGCGACGCACCACCGATTGTTCCGATTCGTCATCCGTGTCCTCCGCTAGACGCTCAAGAGGACTATAAAGCCTGTTCGTTACGGCCAGGCGTCCCAGCTGATCATGCTGCGCAGCGGCCCGGCGAACACCGGCCGCACCGCCGTTGAACGCCAACGCTCTTCGATGATCGGGGCCAACGCCCCGGTCGTGGCCAGCGGATCCTCGTCCAGGTAGATCACGGTGATGTACTGGTGATCGGTTCGCCAGCCCCGGGGCAGGTGGCTCCAGCCGGTGCTGGAACCAAACGTCCACGCGCCGGCCGTGCCCGGCGTCGCCAGCAGCGCCGGATAGTGCTCGGCATGCAACCACTGCAGCCAGTCGTCCGGCCGGCCGTCGGTGGGTTCCTCAACGATCAGCACGACGCCGCGGTGCGGGCGAAACGGCACCACCTCGGGCGAAACGAGCGCGTGTGGCGAGGATCGCCACTGCAGCAGCCGCAGCCCGGCCACTTGCAGGGATGGCCTGACGACGGGGAATCGGCCGTTGTCGCGCAGGGTGCGTCCGAGGGTCACGAAGTCGTCGAAGGTGTTCTCGACGGGGTCGGTGACGAGATACTGCACCGCGTTGCCGATCTCGCCCAGAGGTCCCTCGGACGCGAGGCGGTGGTCGGGGTAGTCGCCGTCGGCGATCCAGCGCAACCCGTGCACGATGCCGGGCAGCTG